>NZ_JBHUMO010000028.1:0-27139 GCF_042685105.1 Enterococcus camelliae
TGATAGAGATATTAATGCAAGCATAAATATTAAAACCGAAGGACTTTCGGGGATAGCTTAGTAAATTTACGACCGTTAGGACGTATTACCTAAGAACCCCACGATTTTAGTCGTGTGGAGTGTCAGGTCTATTTGGTTTATACTGTATATTTATTTTTATTGTTTGTGGTCTTATTTGCTAAAGCAGAGCGTTATCGGTCGTATTCATTTGATCCATTTGATTTTCTAATCTGGAATCGGCGCATTCTTATTGAAGCTTTCTTGAATGTTGTGTATTTTATTCCATTAGGCGGATTGTATGGTTTAAAGGCAAAACCGTGGGAGTTTTTGATTCTTTCACTCTTGACTATTCTAGGGATTGAAACGATTCAATATGTTTTTTATGTAGGAACATTTGCCGTTAGTGATATCTTACTAAATTTTATTGGTTGCGTAGTGGGTTACTTATTCATTCGACTGTTGGTGAGCAACAAACTAAAAAAAATCAGGTTATCTTAGAAGGGTGAGATTCTAAGAAACCTGATTTTTTTAGTAACTAGGAATCGGCTACTTGTCTAAAAGTGAAGCATCATTTATCAATATAGAGATGCATTGGATAGGTAAGATATTGTAAGTTTTCAATTTTTTCTGCTGTATAAAAACCAGCTGGGGCTTGAATGACAGTAGGAATACGATTGACGATTGTTGCACAAGTATGTGCAACAGTGTCAGGTTTTTCAACAGAAAAAGTGACATCTGGTTCACCATATAGTTTCCAGTCACACATGTCACCATCTTCAGGACGATATACTTTACCTATGCACTGCAAGTTTAATTCAATACCTTGATATGTTTTGATTGTGACAACAGCTGACATTCCTATTGCATCTCCTGCAGGAATGGTTCGTCCAAGTGTTTCCGAATAGATGTCCTCGTTTAGTGTAAATGGTACACTTTTTTGGGAAATAGATTGGATGGTCCAATTAAATTTTGCGCACATTGCTTCACCCGAATTCCAAATATAAGAGGGGAAACTTTCTGCATGGGCAATTTCTTTTTCAAATTGATCTAGGGTATAGCCTGCACCATGAGCTTTCGCCAAAGCCAAACCATAATCTTCTACATTATAGCTAACCGCGCCTTCTATACGGCTAATTTTATTTACGCCACCAGCAACAGTATAGACTAAATTATTCCAAAAAATATCTTGCATCCCACTTCCGGTAATGGTTACGCCATATTTTTTTGCTAATTTATCTAGATGATTGGTTTCACCGGCAGCTGTATTCCATGGATAGATGGCCTCTTCACATGTTGAAATTACATTGACACCATGACGAGCACATATTTCGTAGAATGGATACATATCGTGGATATAGCTAAAAATTGTCACGACGGCGATATCGGCATCACAATTCGAGAAAACTTCTTCGGCATTGGCTGAAATTGTTACGCCTAGTGGTTTGTCAAATCCAGCAAAGGTTCCAATATCTTGTCCAACAACAGCTGGATTAGCATCAATGGCACCGACAATTTCCGCACCATGTTCTAATAAATAGTGAATCAAAACTTTTGACATTTTTCCACAACCATACTGGATTACACGAATCTTTTCTTTTTTCATAGCAATAGCCTCCTAAATATTGTAATATTATTCACAATCATAGTATAATGTCTATAGTAACTAGAGAGTCAAGGAGAAAAATGGAAATGTTTTCAAAAATAAAAATTGGTGATATGGCAAAGCTTAACCAGCTTTCAATTCAAACATTGCGATATTATGATGAAAAGAACTTACTTAAACCTATCGAGGTGGATTCGGCAACGGGTTTTCGCTATTATTCGATTGAACAGTCATCATTATTGGACACTATTCAACTTTTAAAAGCACTTCATTTTTCATTGGAAGAAATTCGCTCTTTTTTATATGATGATACAAATGAACAATCACTAGAACAGTTATTGATAAAAAAGCAACTTGTGATGCGCGAGCAAATCCAGGAGTTAACGAATCAAATGCGTTGGATTAACCATTTTCAAAAAGGGAAGCAAATATTGGAGAGTACAGAAGGGGAAACAAAGATAGTTGTTACATCGTTCGCTCGTCGCAATTTTTATCTGTACAGAATACCTAAAAATGTTTATGAAATGTCGGAAGGAGAATATGAGTTTTATTTGCGATCGTTTAAGAATCAGTTGAAAGAGAAAGATTTTCGCGGGATTTTTAGTTGTGTGGGAACAGTTATGAATCATCGCGATTTTTTGAATGGGCATTTTTCTTCGAAGCAAATGTTCTTAGAAAAGCAAATAATTCCTTTAGAGGGATTTCAAACATATGAAGCTAAGAATGGGTTGTATGCGGTGATGTATTGCAAAGGTTTCAAAAATGAATTAACTGTGCTTCACTACTTTCGTGAGGCTTTACTTATCGATTTTGCAGATGATTATCAGGTTGTCGGTGACTATCTTTGCGAGGTTGTTGATGAGTTTCCTGAACAAGCGAGAGAAGGCAAGCGAGAAATGTTGATTCGAATGCAGGTACGAGTTGAAAAAAAATAGTCTCAAGCTATTTTTTTACATTATAAAGAAATAAAATTTCTTTATAATGTGTTTTTAAAAGAAAAAATATTTCAAAATTCATTGGATTTGTGTTAATCTATAAATGTAATCGATTACATTTATCAAAAAAATCCTATTTGATCCGAAAAGATAAGAACGCTATCAATAAAAACGAATGATTCATGAAATTTTGTTTCTTTTTTATGATTTTATTAGTGAAATTTTGTTGTTTGTTTTTTTCTACAATGCTATAGTATAAGCGTGATAGAAAGGTAGACCAAAATGAATAAAGGAGGTTGATAAAGTTTGTATGGTTTTTCTTTTTACCTTAATAATGAGGTAGACCAATTATCTGAAAAACAATTGGGATTAATGAAACAAGTGGGTTTTTCTGGTTTGTTTACATCGCTACATATTCCAGAGGACGATGCAACCCTGTACCGTAAAAGAATAAAAAAGTTGGGAGAACTGGCAAAGAACAATCAACTAGATTTGATGGTTGATATTTCTGGTGGAGCTCTAGAGAAGGCAGGTTTTTCCATTGATCATTTATCAGAATTAGTGACGATGGGGATTACGGGTTTAAGAATGGATGATGGCTTTTCCATGGAAACAATCGCTGCTTGTTCCCACCAAATGCAAGTTGGCCTAAATGCAAGTACAATCACTGAAAGCGAGTTAACCCGCTTGCGCCAACTAGCGGCCGATTTCCAAAATTTATCCGTCTGGCATAATTATTATCCCAGACCCGAAACGGGTTTGGATCGTCAATGGTTTTTTGCGAAAAATGAATGGTTGAGACAAGAGGGATTAACTGTTCAGGCGTTTATTCCTGGAGATGGCGAAAAAAGAGGACCGTTAAAAGCTGGTTTACCAACACTAGAAGAACATCGTAATTGTCTGCCCTTAGTGGCAGCTTTGGATTTGGAACAATTAGGGGTGGATTTTGTTTACGTTGGTGATCCAACGCTATCAGCTAAAAGCCTTGCTCAATTTGAGGCATGGCTTGGAAAGCAACGGATTCTTTTATCTTGTCAGCTTTTCGAAAATGCGAGTCAATCGACAGTATTAGGTGTTCATTACAATCGTCCAGATGTTGCCCGTGATGTCGTTCGAAGCAGGGAATCTCGGCGGAAAAGGGTTAATGAGGTGCAGCCACTTCCACTGAGGATAAGAGAGTTAGGTGCGATCACTGTGGATAATTCCCTTTATGGAAGATACATGGGTGAATTGCAACTATGCAAACGAAATCTACCAGCTGACGAACGTGTCAATGTAGTCGGTCGATTGGTTGAAGAGGATTGTTCATTGTTGCCATTTATTGGAGCAAATCAGGAATTTGAATTAGTTGAAAAGGAAGTGACGACGCATGAGTGAGAAGGTTTCGATTGAGCATTTAACTACTGAAAGACAGAATCAACACACGTTAAATTTGGATGAACTGTCTATTCATGAGGCTTGTCAATTAATGAATGAAGAGGATGCACAAGTCGTTCCAGCGGTTAAGGAAGTGCTACCTGTTGTTGAAAGTGTGATTGAACAAGTCATTTTAGCTTTCCGTCAAGGAGGACGCTTAATTTATATGGGTGCTGGAACGAGTGGCCGTTTGGGTGTATTGGATGCAGCGGAATGTGTTCCTACATTTGGAGTAGAACCAACAATGGTGATTGGGTTGATCGCGGGTGGTCAGAAGGCGATGACGGTAGCAGTTGAAGGGGCGGAGGATTCCCTTCTTTTGGCCGAAGTAGACTTGCAACAGTTACATTTAACTGCAAAGGATGTGGTGATTGGTATAGCTGCAAGTGGTCGTACACCATATGTGATTGGCGGTTTACGTTATGCTGAAAAAGTAGGAGCGACTACGGTATCATTCGCGTGCAACAAAAAGGCGTTGATTTCGAATGAAGCCCAACTGGCAATCGAAGTTGATTGTGGTCCAGAATTCTTGACTGGATCGACGCGACTCAAATCAGGAACCGCTCAAAAATTGATTTTGAATATGATTTCTACTATTAGCATGATTGGCATTGGAAAAGTCTATGGGAATTTGATGGTTGATGTCCAACCTACTAATGAAAAATTAATTGAACGAGCAAAACGAATTATCATGGCAGCTACAGAGGTATCTTATGAAGTGGCAGAAGACTATTTTGAACAAGCCAATCATGATGTAAAGGTGGCTATTGTGATGATTTTGACGGGCTCTGATGCAGATCAGGCGAATGAAAGATTGATAGCAGCAAAAGGATTTATAAGACAAACAAAGCAAAGTTAGGGGGAGCTTAAATGGCTGAAAATACAGCATACAAAAAAATGGCCGCAGAAATTTACGCTGGAGCTGGTGGGATGGACAATGTGGAATCGGTTGTTCATTGTATGACTCGCGTACGGATGTCGGTTCGTGATGATACAAAAGTCAATGAAGAAAAATTAAAAGGGATTCCGGGTGTATTAGGGGTCGTTGATGATGAGCAATTACAAGTCATTGTTGGACCAGGTAAAGTAAACAAGGTGGCTCAAGAAATGGTCGCTATGGCTGGTGTGAAATTAGGTGAAACAATTCCTACTCACAATCACAGTGGCAAAGAAAAAGTTGAAGAATTTGCGGCACAAAATAAAGCAGCTCAAAAGGCAAAACAAAAATCAACACCGATGAAGCGGTTCTTAAAAGATATTTCAAATATTTTTGTCCCAATGATTCCAGCATTTGTTGGATCAGGTTTGATTGCAGGGGTTGTTGCAGTTCTTACCAATATGGTGACAGCGGGATATTTAAGTGGGGACACTTGGAATCAGTTAATTATGGTGTTAAGTATTATTAAAAATGGGATGTTTTCTTATTTAGCAATTTATACTGGTGTCAATGCTGCACAAGTATTTGGCGCTACCCCAACAGTCGGTGGGATTATTGGAGCAGTTATTTTACTTACAGGAATGAATCCCGAACAACCTATTAAAAACTTGTTTACTGGTGAAGCGTTAGCTGCCAATCAAGGTGGGATTTTAGGTGTTATTCTAGCAGTCTGGCTGTTGGCACAAGTAGAAAAACGATTGCACAAAGTAGTGCCAGACTCAATTGATATTATCGTCACGCCAACCATCAGTATTCTACTGATAGGATTAGCAGAAATCTATTTAATCATGCCATTAGCGGGCTTCATTTCTGATAATATGGTGGGTGGAATTAATTGGATTTTGAATGTTGGTGGAGCATTTTCTGGTTTTGTTCTAGGAGCACTCTTCTTACCAATGGTTATGCTTGGTTTGCACCAAATTTTAACTCCTATCCATGTGCAAATGATTACTGAAACAGGTAGCACCTTATTACTACCGATTTTAGCAATGGCTGGTGGGGGTCAAGTCGGTGCAGCGATTGCGCTGTGGGTTCGCTTGCGCAAAGACAAAGAATTAAGTGAAATGATTAAAGGTGCACTACCAGTTGGTATTTTGGGTATTGGCGAACCATTAATTTATGGGGTGACTCTTCCACTTGGAAAACCATTTATTACCGCGTGTATAGGTGGTGGTATTGGCGGGGCTGTCATTGGATTAATTGGTGGCGTGGGTGCAATTGCGATTGGGCCTTCAGGTATTCCATTGATTTTCTTAATCGCCAACCATAAATGGTGGGGCTACGTATTAGGATTGTTAGCAGCGTATCTTGGTGGTTTCATCTTTACTTATTTCTTTGGGATTCCTAAAGATCGTTTGGCTGCGGTACAAGAAACTAATCAAAATGAAAAACAGGTAGCAAGTAATATTCCAGCTGAGAGCAAAGCAAGCGTGCAAGAAAAATTGTATGCTGTAGCAACGGGAGAGGTCAAACCTTTGACAGCTTCGGTGGATAAAGTATTTTCGCAAAAAATGATGGGTGATGGGTATTTCGTTGTTTCAGACACTGGTGACATCTACGCACCTGTATACGGAACGGTTTCCTCAATTTTTCCGACAAAGCATGCGATTGGTTTCGTGACAGAACATGGGTCAGAAGTACTGCTTCACATGGGTGTGGACACGGTCCAACTAAAAGGTGCGCCTTTCACGATTCGGGTACATGAAGGAGATAAGGTGACACCAGGTACTCTAGTAGCAACGGTTGATTTAGAGGCGTTAAAAGTCGCTCATAAAGCAAATGAAATGTTGGTTGTAGTGACCAATATGGAAAAGGTGAAACAGCTTAGTCCGGTATCCGCAAAACATGTTTCACCAAAAGAAGAAATTCTGACGGTAACAATTTAGGCGAATCAATTAAAAAGAGCAAAAACGATTCAAGTAGACAAATCTTTGTCACTTGAATCGTTTTTTATTGTTGTTTGAAGTCTTCCATGATTTTTTTGCTTTCAAGGATTTGTTTGATGTATTGATGATTTTGACTAATGTAGAGATAGAACAAAATATCAACCGTCAAAAATTGTGACAAAATGGAATTTGTTGCGGCACTACGGTTTTCGGCTTCCATCGGCCGTGCTGTCTGCATACCAATAGTTGCGCTTTCATGTAGTGGATTGGCTCCCAATTGCGTGAGTGTTAGGATGGGCAATTGTTTCTTTTTGGCGATTTCAGCTAAGTAAAGTAATTCCGGCGTTTTGCCTGAATTTGAAATTAACCAGACAACGCTATTAGCGGGCGCATTAATCAACTGGGGAATGAACAAATGAATGTCGCGCTCATTAAAGACAAACTGACCGATTCGTGACCACTTGTGGACAATATCTTGGGCAGTCAATGCTGATGCACCGACACCAAATGTCAGAATGGCAGGAGCTTGTTTGATTAACTCGATTGCTTGAAGGAAGGTTTCTTCTTGCAGTATGCCAACTGTTTCATTCAAACTAATTTGGGCATTGGTGGCAATTTTTTGTTTAATCGAATGAAAAGATTCATTTGGTTGAACATCGGCATAGGTAGTCGGTACGGTCTTTGTGGATTGCAATTCAGTTGAGAGCTGAATTTTAAAATCGGTTAGACTAGCATAGCCCATTTTTTGTGAAAAACGAACGATGGAGGGCGCGCTAACACTCGCAGCTTGTGCGAGCTGTTTCGCCGTCATATGAGTCGCTTTTTCTGGATTACTTTCAATATAGTGAAAAATTTTTAATTCCGTTGGAGAAAAGGAATGTTTAAAACTATTCATTCGCAAAAGGACACTCATCATCATTCTCCTATTCCTTACTAATTCTGGAAAGCTATGTACGAATACTTGCTATAATTAATTTAGTTATAACATAAAAAAGAACAGAACACTATGTATAGATGATGAATAGAAAAAATCTGATTAAAAATAGAGAAAGAAGAGATTATGCTTATAAAAAGCGACTCTTGTAGATGAGTTGTGATAAAATTGAAGTAAGTAATCAAGGATAAAAAAGGGGGATAAACATGAAGGTGTATTTAAAAGGGCTTAGAAAGTTACTTCGTCCAGCCGATTTTGTTTTGATTCTATTTTTTCTATGTGCTTCCTTTTTTCCTTTGTTTGTGTTTCAGTATCAAGTTCGAGCAGTTGATGATTCCGCACCACGTTATGCTGTCATTCGAATTGATGGCAAAGAAGTAGACCGATTTCGATTGGATACGCACAAAAATAGAACCAAAACGTATTATCCTGCTAAGGGAAAGTACAATATTATTGAGATCAAGGATGGTCGCATCAGAGACAAAGAGGATAATAGCCCTGATCAAATTGCAGTTAAGACCGGTTGGATTGAAAAAAATGGCCAGACAAGTATTTGTTTGCCACATAAATTAGTCATTGAAATTGTACAAAAGGATGCAGAAGATTATTATATCTACTAATTGCTTTGTTCGCATTAGAAGAGACAACTAAAAAATAGTTGTCTTTTTTTATTGACCTTAAATAGAATTTAGGTTATCCTAAAATATAATAAATGAGAATTTTTATCAGTTAGGAGTGAAAGATGTGATTCAGGTTACCAATTTAACAGTTGCATATAGCAACCAAGAGCTGGCGATTGAACGAATAAATTTGACGTTTGAAGGACCGATGATTGCTGGGATTATTGGACCCAACGGAGCGGGAAAATCTACGTTGTTAAAAGCGATATTAGCAATTTTGCCCCATGAGGGTGAAGTCACAATTGATGGCCAAACGGCAAAAAAAGGTCGAAAAAAGGTCGCCTATGTCGAACAAAAAAGCCAGATTGATTATACCTTTCCAATTAAAGTCAAAGAATGTGTTTCTTTAGGAACGTATAATGAAGTCGGTTTGTGTCGTAAGCTTCAAAGCAAACAGTGGCAGCAAGTGGACGAAGCATTGGCAAAAGTAGGCTTAAGTGAATTTGCCAACCGACAGATTAGTGAGTTATCTGGCGGTCAGTTTCAACGGGTTTTGATTGCCCGTTGTCTTGTTCAGCAAGCCGATTATATTTTTTTAGATGAACCGTTTGTAGGAATTGATTTAATTAGTGAACAAATTATTATGGGGTTACTAAATGATCTCAAAAAAGAAGGAAGAACGATTCTGATTGTGCATCATGATTTGAGTAAGGTGAAGCTGTATTTTGATCATGTATTGCTTTTGAATAAACAAGTCATAGCCTATGGTCCCACGGCTGACACCTTTACTGCGGAACAATTAAGACAAACATATGGGGAAAATTTGTTTGTAGGAGGTGTGGACGCATGATTATGAATTTTTTTGCTGGTATACAAGAATTTCATTTTTTACAAAATGCTTTGGTCACTTCAATTGTTATTGGGATTGTTTCAGGAGCAGTTGGTTGCTTTATTATTTTAAGAGGGATGTCCCTAATGGGTGATGCGATTTCACATGCTGTCTTACCAGGAGTTGCGTTGTCCTATCTTTTAGGAATTAACTTTTTTATTGGTGCGATTGTTTTTGGTTTATTCGCCTCAGTCTTGATTACCTACATTAAAGGCAACAGTATCATTAAAGGGGATACAGCCATCGGGATTACGTTCAGTTCTTTTCTAGCATTGGGGGTTATTTTGATTGGTGTTGCCAATAGTTCAACGGATTTGTTTCACATTTTATTTGGAAATATCTTAGCAGTCCAAGACATCGATAAATGGATTACCATTGCCGTTGCTGTGCTTGTGCTGATGGTCATCGTCATTTTTTTCAAGGAACTACTCATCACGTCGTTTGATCCGTTGATGGCACAAGCGATGGGAATGAATGTTTCGTTCTTTCATTATTTATTAATGGTCTTGTTGACCTTGGTTTCAGTGACTGCAATGCAAAGTGTAGGGACCATTTTGATTGTTGCGATGTTGATTACCCCGGCGGCTACGGCCTATTTATATGCCAATAGCTTAAAAGTGATGTTGCTTTTGTCTTCAACAATCGGTGTACTTTCATCCTTTATTGGCTTATTTATTGGGTATAGTTTTAACGTTGCGGCTGGATCCAGTATTGTCTTAACAGCAGCGGTATTCTTTGGTATCAGTTTTTTCTTATCACCAAAACAACGAAAAGCGAAAAGGAGAGGGATGCAATGAAAAAGAGAGGACGGAATATCGCTGTTTTCGGCAGTCTGATTTGCTTAGCGTTAATGCTTGGCGGTTGTGCTTCAAAGGCTGAAACGAATGAAGCATCTGATGATAAACTAAACGTCGTTGTAACGAATTCCATTCTAGCGGATATGACCAAAACGATTGCTGGGGATAAAATTAACTTGCATAGTATTGTCCCAGTCGGAAAAGATCCGCACGAATATGAGCCATTGTCTGTCGATGTTCAAAAAGTATCCAGAGCAGATGTCATTTTTTATAATGGCATTAATTTGGAAACAGGCGGAAATGCTTGGTTTACAAAGCTAATGAAGAATGCGAATAAGGTTAAGGATCAAGATTATTTTGCTGCAAGTGATGGAGTTGAAGTTATTTACCTAGAGGGACAAGGCGAAGAAGGAAAAGAGGACCCTCATGCTTGGCTGAATTTGGAAAACGGCATCATCTATGCGCAAAATATTGCCAAACAATTAGGTGAAAAAGATAAGAAAAACCAAGCTTATTACAATCAACAATTGGCCACGTATGTTGAAAAACTAACTGCTTTGGATGAAGAGGCAAAGAAAAAGTTTGATGCAATACCTGAAAATAAGAAATTGATTGTAACAAGTGAAGGGTGTTTCAAATATTTTTCCAAAGCGTATCAAATCCCATCTGCTTATATCTGGGAAATAAATACAGAGGAAGAGGGAACCCCCGACCAAATTAGCTCGTTGGTTCGAACTTTGCGACAAAGTGATGTTCCAGCCCTTTTTGTGGAGAGTAGTGTTGATGACCGTCCAATGAGAACAATCTCCAAAGATACAGGTATCCCTATTTATGCCAAAATTTTTACGGATTCTGTGGCAGAAAAAGGTGAAGATGGTGATAGTTACTACGCTATGATGAAATGGAATTTGGATAAAATTGCTTCAGGATTGGCTCAATAAGAATTGCAAGGATGGTTGCAATTCTAGCTAAAAGAAAGTGAAACATAAAGGTCGTGCCGTCAATTTGACTGTAAGAAGAATTGGCGGTACGGATATTTTGTCGTTTTTTTGTTTAAAAAAACTCCAATAGGGATGAACCTATTGGAGTTTACTTCTATTTAGTTTCTTGTGGACAAAAGCTTAATTTGAACGACCAACGATGACCTGACCAGCATAGCCAAAGCCAACTTTGGTTGTGGAAGGATTCAGTTCCCAATCTCGATGGCCTGTTCCACTTGCACTAATCATATTTCGTTCTGTAAACCATGCATTAATAACATCTGTGCCTGGACTATAGAAGAAGGCTAAGACCTCGCCAGCAGTATGCCAATGATCGTTTGGAATGGTATAATTGCTTGCTAGAATTTGTTGGGCCCGATTTGTTGCTGCAGCAGCCAAACCTGCATCCCAACTAACAGGATTTAATCCTTTTGATGCGCGCAATGCATTTAAAGCATTTAACGTTGCATCAGCAGAAACAACGGGTGTGGTTGTATTCGTGTTCGTGTTTGTAGTATTGCTTGTATTTGTTGAAGGATTTGTACTTGTTGTTGAATTGCTTTGGGAATTGCTTCCTGATCCCGCAACAACCAGTTTTTGATTGACATAAATAACATGGATATTTGCCAAATTATTCCATTGTTTGATTTGATTGATTGTTACGCCAAATGTGTTGGCAATATTGGCAATCGTATCACCTGATTTGACCGTATAAATGGACTGGCCATTTGTTGATCCTGTATTTGTTGTGTTTGTATTTGTATTTGATTGACTAGTTGACGTGGTTGTCGAATTTGTTACAGTACCCGAAATTTTCAACGTTTGATTAACAAAAATAAGATTGACATTGCTTAAATTGTTTAACGATTGAATTTTAGCAACAGTCGTTCCAAATTGATTCGCAATTTTGGCGATAGTGTCGCCCGCTTTGACGGTATAAGTTGAAGTCCCCGTTGTCGTGGTGTTCGTTACATTCGAATTCGAACCTGTTTGGGTTGTATTCGTTGTTTGTTGCGTTGAAGAGGAAGTGGTACTTGTGTTTGTTGTCGTCGTTGTTGCATTCGCTTGAATTGCCAGTTTTTGACCAATGAAAATAAGATTTACGTTCGACAGATTATTCCACTTTTGGATATCGCTGACAGAAACACCATAACGAGAGGCAATTGAACCTACCGTATCACCCGACTTTACTGTATAGGAAGAGGAGACGGTTGTTGTGCTGGTAGCTGTTGTTGCCTGTGTTGTCGCAGATGTGGTGGTTGAAGTCGAAGTTGTATTTCCACCAACCGTTAACGTTTGACCTACAATAATCAGATTAGGATTTGAAATTCCATTTACTTTGACTAAGTTTGCTACAGTCGTTTGATACTTGGTTGCAATGCTACTTAATGTGTCCCCAGCTTTGACTGTATGTGTCGTTGCATTTGTGGTAGCAGTCTGATTGGATGCACTTGTATCGTCTGCTTTGACGATTTGATCCTCAATAAGAAGTGAAACTCCCCCTAAAGTTGTCGCTGCCACCGTTGCAATTAGCTTTTTATTCATCTAGTTTGTTCACTCCTTTTTTTAATTCTTAAGATTCACTTAAGTCTAGTTTTATTATAGACCGGTTTCTGTGTAAATAAACAGTTTTTTCCCATTTGACTCACGATTGTAACATGAATGAAATGTAAAGGCTGTTAGAAAAAAACATTTAGCTGATTTTTTGAGCGATGTTTCAAAAAAAAAGGACCAAGCCTCAAATTTTCTTTTTATGTTTCTTTTTAAAATGATTCAGTTGCCGGATTTCAATGATTTTTTGTTGGATGGTTTCAATCTCTTCCCAGGAAAAGTGCAAATCAGCCGATGTAATGAGCTTCCTAGCCAATGATTTTCGTGGCAGATGCAAGCTTTCGTGACTATTAAGCATTATTTGTTGGGCATGTGTGTACCATAGAACGCTTGCCTGATTCAGTAAGTGACAAGTAGCGATTCCATTGCGAATGTTTTTCTTTAACGAAACTTCTTTTTTTATGGAAGGAAGGCTAACCTTGTTAAGTAACTGAATCCGGGTTGCACTAGCGGTTTGATTAATTAATTGAATTTGCTGTGCGTTAATCCAAATAGTTTTCTTGTCTTTAGGGGAACCGATGGGAATCAAAGAATAGGTTGCATCCGAAGCAGGCACACAGTATTTTGCTAGTGTTTGAAATCCTTCAAACACCGAACAAAATTTGGCGTAATCAAAGTGGAATTGACCCAACCATTGATTGATAATTGCGAGCGGAGGAAGTTCAATTAATTGCAAATGTTCTTGGTAAATCACGACTGTTTGAATGGTCTCCTCTACTTCAATTGGGTATAAGGCGAGTATTTCGTTAGCAAAGGACAAATGGGTACTATCCGAAAAAAAAGGTTGCTTTGTTTCTCCTTTTTTTTCGGATAAAAAGTTTCGTTCGCCAGTCATTTGGGTAAGCAACGTTTCTAAAAATAGTGAATCTGAATGATTTGAAGACATGATTATTCTGGCACACTCCTTTTTATTAAATTACATATTTTATTTAATTATCTCTTTTCATTTTTATCATAGTTTACGCAAAAATGAAAGCGGAAACATAAAATTGAAAGAAAAAATGAAAAATTTAGAACCGAAAAAAAATACTTGTTTTTTTATACTGGTGTTACCTCGAGGAATAAAAAAACAGGAGTAAGAAACGATGACCCGAACAATTGCCACACTCGTTGTAAAAAAATATGAGGGACTACTACGCAAAGTCGCCTATCGTTGCGGTATTCATCAGCAACATCCCAATTTTGATGATTATTTGCAAGAGGGACGTTGGCATCTTTTCCAATTAGCCAGCGCCTTTGAAGATTTAGCTTCGTTTGAACAAACGTATTCTCTTTCATTCTTGTACCAAAATTTGTACTGGTTTTTTCTGGATTTCCAACGAAAACAGCATGAACGAATGGACGTTTTGGATCTTTATCAAGATGAGGGATTGGCGTTACCATCAAAAACAGAGGAGAACGAAGTGCTTGAATGGAAGGTTGCTTTTACAGAATTTTATGCCCAATTAGATGCAACTGATCAGGAAAGAATCGCTGCCTTATTAGGGAAGCGGCCCCTTTCTCGTCAAATGAAGGCATATTATCGTCAAGTTTTACGAAAAAAATTTGATCTTTTTTTTAAATCCTTTTGACATTTGCCAAAAAAATTTCGTTTATATAGGTGTAAGGCGCGCGACTTACCAACCAAACAATCATCAAGAGGAGGAATAACCATGAAAGTACACAACAAAGGAACAATCCGAGTAGAATTAACCAATCTTGAAACACAGAAGACGGTCAAACAAACATTTAGTAACGTCAAAGCTGATCAACCAGAGGAAGCAATAGTAGCTTTGAGTAACATTGTTGCTTCACTCACCAAGGGAGCAGCTGAGTTAGCAGGTACGTATCAAACGGTTGAATATCGTATTGTCAAAGACTAATAACTAACCAACAGAGGAGGAAAAAGACATGAAAAAACTAACCATTATCTTTTTAAACAGTGCAGGAAGCAAACATGCTTGGTCACCACAAATGGCGGCGGAAGATTTAACAAAAGAAGAAGTGCGAAAATTGGCAGAAGACCTTGTTGCACTAAATTTGTTTGAACGTGAGGGAATCGCTTTGTATCAACAAGTCAATTCGGCAAAATATGTCGAAACAATCGAAACGGACTTGTTCTAAATCAAAAATGACTGACCACTAGTACAGATTTTAAGAGAGCGAATCGCTTCTTTAGAAGACTGAGTGGTCAGTCTTTTTTAAGGGGGAAAAACATGATTATAGATATTTCTGAATGGCAAGTGCCAGCGACAATCAATTATTCTATGCTTGCAAAACAAGTCCAAGTTGTGATTGTCCGGGTGCAATATGGCAAGGATTATGAGGATCGAGCCTACAAGCAACATCTGCAAATGTTCCAATCGTTAGGCATACCTTGTGCTGTGTATGCTTGGGTACGTGGCAAAACCATCCAAGAAATGAAGGAAGAAGCCTGCATCTTTTATCAACGAGCTCAAGCGTTTCAACCTGCTTTTTGGTGGTTAGATGTCGAAGAACAATCCATGTTAGACATGCGAGCAGGGTGTGAACGTTACCGTCGAACATTGAAAGAATGTGGGTCTTCGAAGGTTGGTGCCTATATTGCTAACCATTTGTATCATCAATTTCAGTTAGACACGCCTGCATTTGACGCGATTTGGCTACCTAGTTATGGCAAAAACACCGGTCTATTTGAAGGGGTTACTCCAACCGCAACAAGAGAGTATCAACTTCATCAATATACGTCGAATGGTCGTTTGTCAGGTTACAATGGCCCGTTAGATTTGAATCAGTTGAATAGAACGACATTCGAAACCCTTTTTGGAAGAACGGTTTCGTCGAAAAAGGAAACAAACGAAAACGGAAAGGGGGAGTTAACATTGCGAACGTTCCAATTAGAATATCCGATTTACCTACGGACCAAGCCAACGGTCCAAAGCGGTGTCATTGCTTTGCTGCCCAAAGATGCGCAAGTAAGGATTCAAAATATTCATATTGCAGATGGGTATTTGTGGGGGGAACAACTACGCTCGGATGGGACAAAAGGGTATTTGGCCTTAGGTAATTTTGAAAAATTTGGGAAATTAATCACATAATCTAGGAAAACCAATTGGATTGGCTGAAAATCCAATTGGTTTTTTGGGTAAAAAGATAGCGTTTTCCTAAAGATTGCTATTCAAAAAAAAGTGGCCTTTTTTCTATTATCAGTCGCCAAATAACAATGAAGATGTTATTATCTATGATAATGATTCTAATTTATCAACTATTTCTAATTTGGTTGCATTCGGGGAGTGACGGGCATGTTTTATTTTATGGAAGGCTATTTGCGAAAAAAACTACAAGTGGCAGAACGATTGTATGCCTATGGTCAAGAGTTTCCCCGTGAAGTAGCCATGAAAAATTTAGATATTTCAAATTCAACGCTGACACAATACTTAGCAGAAATCACGCAATTATTTACGGAGAATTACGAATCTGGGAATTTATACAATTCGCATTCGTTAGAGAAAATTGCAATGGAACTTATTTCTCGATCCAAAAAAATTGAGGCATTGCGCTTACTGTTTTTGTACCCAGGAAATCCCGCATCGTTTTATAAAGATCAGCTAAGTACTAGTGATGCTTCCTTTGCTCGTTTGGTGGCGACACTGAAGGAAGATTTGGAACGCTTTCAGGTAACCATTATTGTTAAAAATGGGTATCGTATTCAGTCCAAAAATGAACTTCAGCTATGTTTTCTTTTCACATATTTGGGCCTTTTTTACTTTTGGTCGCGAGAAGATTTACAAAAGATAGTGGCAGGATACAAGCAAGATGAAACAGTTCAACAAATACTCGCCTATGATTTCGCTCCATTTACTTACGCCAACGATGGCTTTGAACAATTGTTCTTTCAAACCGTTTGTCTAATTCATGTACTGCGTCAATGCCAGCAAAAAGAGTTGGCTCCAGAAGAATTTGCAGAGGTACCGATTGAGAGAATTTTCCATCAATTTGAGGAAACCTTGGCATTTGTGAATGATCGGGTTCAACAACGGCTATCTGTCACAATGGCAGCTTGTTTTCCTGATACAACACCGCCCGCCGGAACAAGGGATGCTCTTTTAAGACTAGCTAGTTGTGTGGCGTTTCAAGTTACTCTTTTTCCATACAATGTCAATACTTTGCCATTGCGAATGATGTTTTTTGATCACAAGTATCGGGTCGTTTATCCTGAGCGACTGGATAGCTTGAATAATTTTACGATTCGTGTCTCAGAATGTTTACGCATTGATTTTACCATGCGAAATGAAATGGTTTTTTATTATCTTGCAGCGGATGATTTGCTGGCCTTTCACAAACGCAAAACCATCCATCTATATGTTTATTCATCAATTGGTGTGAGACGAACGAACTATTTTTATGATCAGCTAAAACCGTTATTGGGTTATTTCAAAGAAACGAGCACATTATCAATTATACAAGAAGACTTTTCCCAATTGCCTAGTAATGCCTATTTAGTTACGACAGATTTGCTTGCCGATTTTCCAAAAGAAAGACAGTTTTTGGTGAGTGACTTCGTATCCGCCGAAGACTATCTATTGTTACTGGCTTGGCTGAGAAAAAATGAAGTTATTCGAGACTGAGCTTAGGAGACTTTTTTTATAAAGGAGAGCGTTTTTTTGTGTTTCAATTTTTAGAGAGATATTTGGAGAGAAAAATTCGTATTGCCGAAGCACTTTATATTTACGGGGAAGATTTACCGAAAAGTACGATAAAAAAAGAATTAGGTATTTCGAATACCACTTTTAATCACTATATTTCAGAAGTGCGCCGAGTTTTTGGTGAGTTTTCTTCGGAGAATCTAAAATACAATAGTGATTCATTAATGGCGACAACATTTTTTTTTATGAAGCAGTCAATAAAAAGTCAATTGCTCTATGAGTTGTTTTTGTATCCAGGAAATGAGGCCAAATTTTATAAAGAACGGTTGGCCCTTTCAGATGCAACCTTTGCTAGAATGATTGCTCAATTAAAGGAAGATTTAAAGTCTTTCGATGCGCATATTGTGATTACTAATGGCTATCGAATAAGAGGCGAAAATGAAGCGTATGTGGGAATGTTATTTACGCAATTGCTGGTCTTTTTTAGATGGGATATCCAAACGCTATTTAAGGAAGTTGAAGTTGTTGCAGGAAAGCAAGAGCTAGAAAAAATTCTTCACTTGGATTTTTCACGATATATCTTCACAGAAGATACATACGAAGCTCGCTTTTTTCATGTAGCTTGTGCGATTGCCTTATTGAGGCAATGCCAACGTAAATCTGCATCTCAGTGGCCAGATTATTTGTCTTGTGAAGTAACAATAGATAAGATTGTTACGTATTTTGAAGAGGTGTACGACGAAGCCTTAACGGAAATAGAACATGCAGAGCTCACTCCATATAAAGGAGTCTATTCTCCGAAGATGCTTTCAGGAGATCAGGAACGATTGAAGCAATTAATTGTTTTAACAACTTTCCAAATCAAGTTGTTTCCCTACGATATGGGGCGTGTACCATTGCGAACAAATTATTTTATTAAAAAGATGTTTCATACCAACCCAGCTCGAGCGCTATCTATTCGGACAATTATTTATCGGGCAAAAGAATATTATCGAGTCGATTTCGATTTACGCTTGTCAATGGTTGTTTACTTTTTAGTGACGGAAGACCTCATTCATTTTGAAAAAATTCGACCTTTAAAAGTATATGTTTATTCTACCCTAGGCAAGAATCATCAACGCTATCTGATTAATCAAATTTCACAAATTCAAGGGTTCTTTCATTCACAACTCGACCTAGAATCATATGATGATCAATGCAAAGAAGTGGGAGATAAAAAATATTGCTTATTACTAACAACGCAAACAATGCCGGAAATACCTAGTAACAAACAGTTTTTGGTTAGTGATTTTGTTTCGGTAACTGACTTTGTCCGTATTACCATGTGGCTTAGAGAAAAGGCAGCCCATTTGTATATATAGAAAATAAAAAATAAAAAATAATCCTTTGATTGGTATGAATTATTGATACCAATCAAAGGATTATTTTTACACTAGTTATTTAATCAGAATAATTATCAAATAAAGTTTATGTAAAAAAAAAAGAGATTTATTCGCAAATAATAAATTGGACTAAAAGATGACTGACATATCAAGGTTTTTTTAAAAAAAGTGTTTTTTGTTTTCTGTTCCTATTCTCATTTCATAATCTTCTTTGAAAGTTTGTATAATAAGATATGGTGCTTTTTAATGTACTTCAGGTAGGTTTTGTTTGGTATTTAAAAAGCATACAAAAGATTATTTGGGGTGAGTATATGGAACAAAAACAAGCAAGCGGGAAGCGATTTTATAAACTCGCAAATTGGATTTCACTGCTAATATTGCTGGTTTCTTATTTGGCACCAATTGCACAAGTTGGCGCAGTAACTCAAGAAGATAAGGGCTTTGCAATCACATCAGCAAAAGAGATTGATGGAAAAAAGATTAAACTTTCCGCAGACGTAGTCAATAGTAGCACAGAAAATAAAACCTACTTAGTGGCGATTAGTCCAGAGAATAGTTTAACAAAAGAAAAAAATGCACCATTGAAAGACAAAACGGGGAAAGAGGTTGGCACCTATGAGGTGAATGGAACTGGTATAACTTTTACCATTTCACCAAATGTTCAATCTTCGATTGAGGTAGACTTAGGTGTAGCCAATGAATCGTTAACAGAAGTAACGCTAACAAATGATGGCAAGACAACAACGATCCCATTGACGACACCAGAAGCAAGCGCAACACCAGCTACAAGTGAAGCAGCAACTGAAGGTACCAAAACCGATACAACAAAAACTTCAGAAAGTGCAAAAGAATCAACTACGACAACTTCTAGCACTGAAGAAAAAAAGCAAACTACGACAAGTTCGAAAGAAACAGCAAAACAAGCAATTAAAGCTTCGGATGCAACAATAGGAAACGATATTTCCCAATATTTGCCGGACAGTTCTAAAGGTACAATAGTAGACAGTTTTTCAATTGATTTTACGAACAAAGATGGAGAAGTTGATCCTAAGGACGTAACAATAGCAACCAATATTGCGATTAATTACAACTGGTCAATTCCTAACGAATTGTTAAATGACTACCAGTTAAAAAATGGAGACTATTTTACTTTTAAACTACCAAGTAATGTGACCTATTCTGCCGGTGGTGGTTCACTTGGAGATTACGGTTCATATACCATTGATAAGGATGGTTTAGTGACATTTACATTTAATGAAAAAGTTGAAGATGAAAGTGATATAGAAGGAACGTTCCATTACAACCAAGGAAAAATGAACGTGACTGAACCAGGAAAAACAGAAATTGTGATTCCAACGACAACTGGTACCCCTAGTCAACCAGTGATTGTTAATCCGACTGGAGGAACAGATATTTCCAAAAGTGGAAAAATTGATTCTGCTACGAATGGGAAAAACGTGACTTGGACTATCGATGCAAATACAAGTCAAAAAGAATTGAAGAATGCCTCAATTCAAGAAAATTTCCCTGCCGGTTTAACGTTGACTTCTAGCAAAGTGACATTGTTAAACGTTGGAATGGACGGTACAATTATCGGTGTAGGCGATACCCTGACACAAGGTACAGACTATACTATTGATGCTAAAGGAAACATAACGCTTATTGGTAAATACGCGAATACACGCAAAGCTTTCCGTGTTACTTATGAAACGTCAATTGATGATTCTGCGAAAGCGGCTGATCCAAATAAACCTTATGATGGTGGGAAAGTTTCTTTCACTAATAATGCAACTCTTGTGAACGACGGCAAAGAACCAATTCCTGCGGCAGCAACAGTAACAACGACCTACGGAAAAATGATTGATAAAGCTGGTCAACAAGCCGGAGAAAACCAACAGTTAAATTGGACTATTAAATTTAATCTTGGTGAAAAAGATCTGAAACCAGGAAATGCAGTTATTGTAGACACATTGGATTCAAACTCTTCATACGTAAAAAATTCAATTATTGTAAAAACTGTTAATGGTGAAGTAGTAGATCCAAAAACTTATGAAGTAAGTTTCGATGATACAACGAATAAGATGACAATTAACTTTAAAGAAGGATTAAAGGTAGGGATTATTGCTACCTATAAAAGTACGTATAATGCACCACTTTCGTCAGATGGGCAGACTGTTAAAAATGAAGCGACTGGTGGAGGAGCTACAACAGGCGAAACTACCGGAAAGATTTCTCCAACTGGTGTAAAAAAAGAAATTAAAAATATTGACTACAATAAGCGCGAATTATCTTGGTCAATCACGTTTAACCAAGATCGTCAAAAATTTCATAATTTAAAAATTACCGATAGTATGGGACTCGGTTTAAGTTTGATTTATCCAACAGATTTTGTTGTAACAGACCTAGATACGAATCAAGTAGTATCAACGGATAAATACAAAATTGATCAAACAGCAGCATCTGCTACTGTAGGTGAGAATTTTGTTTTATCGTTTACTGATAAATTGACAGATGAAGAACATTCTCATGCGTATCGAATTGATTATAAAACAAAAGTTGATTACGATCTGATGACTAGTGGAAAATTTGAAAATAATGTTTCATATGATTGGATTGATATTAATAATCAACCTCATAATTCAAAGCAGGATATACCATTTAATCCAGTTTGGTTTGTAAAAGATGATGGTTTTAAAAATGGCAATTACAACGCAGTAACAAAAGAAATTACTTGGACAGTGGGTATCAACTTTCAATTACATGATTTAAAAAATGCATCCATCGTGGATTCTATAAAAAAGGGGCAAACATATGTAGATGGCAGTGCAGTTTTAAACAAAATAACATCTTTTGACGCTAAGGGTTATACCTTCGTTTCTACTTCTACCCCTGTAATGTTTGATGCAACAACACAAACACTTAGTACGAATCTTCCTGAAGACAATTCGGCTTACTTATTGATTTATAAGACGAGTGTTGATGGAACGATGATAACATCTAGCTATGCAAATACAGCTACTTACACAAATAATAGCAACTCGAAAAATTTTGATGCGACAGTGTCCGTTAAAAATGGGGACGAGTTAATTTCTAAAGGCGGTACACAAAGTACAGATGATTCTTCTTTAGTTAATTGGACTCTTACATTGAATGCATCACAATCAACAATTTCAGATGCGTCGATTACTGATACACCATCAGCAAATCAAACAACTGATTTTTCAAGTATTAAGATTCAACAAGCAGGAGTCAATACAGATGGTTCCCTTACAGGAAAACCATTAGATGGCAGCTCACCTTTAGTATTAGATACAGATTATTCAATAGAACAAGGTGAAAATGGAACATTTACGATTAAGTTCCTAAAAACGATTTCGAATGCGTATTATATTACGTATAATTCAATTATTGATTCAGATAAAGTGAATGACACATTGACTAACTCAGTAAACCTTTCTGGTAACGGAAAAACAAATATATCTGGCGACAAAACTGAAGAAGTTGATGTAATCAATAACGGGGGAAGTTCTTCTGGTTCGAATTACGAAATTGATGTCTTGAAAATAGACAAAGATACAGAAAAAGTTTTACCTGGAGCAACGTTTGAATTAACGAAAAAGAATAGCGACTTTAAGCAAGTAACAACAACAAATGAGTCTGGCCAAATTAATTTTGGTAAATTAAAATCGGGCACGTATTATCTAAAAGAAATTACAGCACCTTCAGGATATGTTTTATCAACTGAAGTAAAAACCATATTATTAAGTAAGACCTCAACAACCAATGGAAAGTTTGCAATTACCCAAGAAAATGAACAAATGACAGGCTCCGTAGAATTAACCAAGACAGATAGTGATACCAGCAAAGTATTATCTGGAGCTGTTTTCACATTATTTGATGAAACGAATCAAGTAGTGAAAGACGGACTAGTTACTGATAAAGATGGTAAAATTTCTGTTTCGAACTTGAAGCCAGGTAACTATTACTTTGTAGAAACAGCAGCTCCAGCCGGTTATGAATTCGATAAGGATAAAAAATACGAATTTACGGTTGAATTACAAACGACGGCTAAAGTGGCAACTGTCTCTGCAACGAACGCAGAAAAGACTGGTTCTGTTGAATTAACCAAAACAGATAGTGATACAAATAAAGTGTTAGCGGGTGCGACCTTTGCTTTGTACAAAGCAGATGGCACAAAATTAGAAGAAGAGCTACAAACAAATGAGCAAGGAAAATTATTAGTAGATAACTTAAAACCAGGCAACTATTACTTTAAAGAAACCGCAGCGCCAGCTGGCTATGAGTTTGATAGCAACAAGGAATATAACTTTACGGTTGAATTACAAACGACGGCTAAAGTGGCAACTGTCTCTGCGACCAATACCCAAAAGACGGGCTCAGTAAAACTAAGTAAAACCGATAGTGATACTGGCAAGGCGTTAGCAGGTGCAACTTTTAGCATCTTCAAGAAAGATGGTACTGTTGTAGCCAAAGATTTGGTGACAGAGGCTAATGGTGAATTGAATTATAGTGGTCTAAAACCAGGCGACTATTACTTCGTAGAAACCGCAGCGCCAGCTGGCTATGAATTCGACAAGGATAAGAAATATGAGTTCACCGTTGAATTACAAACAGAAACAAAAGTCGCAACGGTTTCAGCAACAAATGCGCAAAAAACGGGTTCAGTTGAACTGACAAAATTGGATGATGATACAAATAAAGTACTACCAGGTGCAACATTTACGTTATATGATGCAACGGACAAAGTTGTCAAAGAAGGTTTAGTTACAGGTAAAGATGGCAAAGTTTCGGTCGATAACTTGAAACCAGGCAACTATTATTTCAAAGAAACCGCAGCCCCAGATGGCTATGATTTTGATAGTACTGCCAAATATCCGGTAATTTTAGGGTTGCAAGTTGATAACAAACCAACACCAGGTACGGTTGTGGTAGGTAATGCACAAACGAGTGGATCAATTCAATTAGTGAAATTGGATAGTGACACGGAAAAACCATTACCAGGTGCAACGTTCGATTTGTATAATGCAGAGAATGAAAAAATCAAATCTGCATTAACAACTGATGATAATGGTACGATTACAGTTAAAAACTTAAAACCAGGAAGTTACTACTTTGTGGAAACAGCAGCGCCAGCCGGTTATGAATTTGATAAGGATGCGAAATATGTTGCAAACTTACCATTGCAAACAACCGAAAATAAACAAGTTGTCAAAGTAACAGCTGAAAATGCCCAAAAGACAGGTTCAGTAGTCTTAACGAAGATGGATAGTGATACGAATAAAACATTAGCAGGTGCAACCTTTGCATTGTACAAAGCAGACGGTACCCAAGTAAATGTGAAAGATCCAAATCCTATGATTACCAATGCTGATGGTAAACTTACCGTAGATAACTTGAAACCAGGCAACTATTACTTTGTAGAAACAGCAGCGCCAGCCGGTTATGAATTTGATGCAGATAAGAAATACGAATTCACCGTTGAGTTACAAACCGAAACGAAAGTCGCAACGGTTTCCGCAACCAATGCTCAAAAGACAGGCTCAGTAGTTTTGACGAAGACGGATAGTGATACGGATAAAGTGTTGGCGGGTGCAATCTTTGCTCTGTATAAGAAAGACGGGACAGAAGTTGCAACTGATTTGAAGACCAATACAAAAGGACAAATCACCTATGAAGGTCTGAAACCAGGTAACTATTACTTTGTAGAAACAGCAGCGCCAGCCGGTTATGAATTCGACAAAGATAAAAAGTATGAATTCACCGTTGAGTTGCAAACCGAAACAAAAGTCGCAACAGTTTCAGTAGAAAATGCTGAAAAGACAGGTTCAGTAGTCTTAACGAAGACGGATAGTGCAACGAAACAAGTCTTAGTAGGTGCTGTATTTACTTTATTTAAAGCAGATGGCACAGTTGTAGCAAAAGATTTGAAGACTAATACAAAAGGACAAATCACCTATGAAGGTTTGAAACCAGGAAGCTATTACTTCAAAGAAACAATTGCTCCAACAGGCTATCAATTGGATAAAGATAAAAAATATAGCTTTACTGTTGAATTACAAACAACAAGCAAAGTTGCAAATGTAGCGGTAACCAATACAAAAATTCCTGCAAAACCAATCAACAATCAACCAAATAATGGACATAAATTACCAAATACTGGTCAAAAAACGGCTACATGGATGACGCTTCTCGGTGTATTCTTAATCGTAGTTGTCGCAGGAATTTGGGTGGTTAAACGAAAATTTAACTAATTGATACTACTATTGATTAGTGTGAGACAAAATGGACGGACTCAACAGAGTTCGTCCATTTTGCTATTTTCTTTTATTAACGAACTATATCATGCCAGTTTTTTGCCAAAATAAGGTATAATCAAATAAATGAAAGCATTTTTTATTTGATAAGGGAAGGAGGGGCGAAATGCCAAATTAGAAAGCTATTAAAGAGGATGTAGTCAATTTTTTTACTTAAGTTGCTAATAGCAGTTTTTTTGTAATACAGCAAGTATTTTCTTTTATCCATTTGTTGTAGGTGCACGTAGCAATTTTCTTGATCAAGACACACTGATTATCAATAACAGAATAGTGGGGCTATCTTTATTCCAGTGATTGAAGTTCGTTTGCCGTTATTTGATACAACAAACGAGATGGTTTGAATGTTATTTTTGACAGATTCTATGAAGTGACTATTGTGAATTCAAGTACAAAATACGCAATGATTTTAACAAAAGCTTTCTATTTAAATGCAACGGATTTGAGAATAATGGGTGTAAAGAGCATCGAGAGACTAGCAATGTTAAAAAACGGAAAGGATATCGGTCATCTTGCACATATAACCAAAAGAATAAGAAACTCGATTGCAGTTTTTTGGTTTTTTCTATGGCCGTTATTGTCCTTTCTCTTTCAAAAAAATGAATAACAAGAACTAAAAGATCGAATGAAAGAACAACTACAAGCAAATGGTTGATTTTTACTTTTTTCTTTAGCCTTTGTCAAGTACAATTTGTTAAAGGAGATGAAGAGATGCTGCATTTTTTAGAACGCCAATTGGAGAAAAAAGTGAAGGTTGCAGAATATTTGTATTTAAACAATGGGCAAGCGATTGAGAAGAGAGTTGCACAAGAACTAGGTATTTCCATGAGTTCTATTCAACAGTATTTCAAAGAAATTGATCAGTTGTACCAAGCGTATCGAACGAATGGAACTGTCTATAATTCTCATTCGTTACTAAAAATAACTGATGGGTTTGTTAGTCAATCAATCAAAATGAAATTGCTAAAAATAATTGTTTATTATCCAGGTCAGCAGTCTTCCTTTTACAAACAATCATTAAATTTAAGTGATGCAACATTTTCGCGATTAGTGGCTCAATTGCGAATGGATTTATCGCGGTACGAGATTCGTCTGTTAATAAAAAATGGTTATCAAATTGAGGGGAAAGAAGAACTCAATATTATTGGTTTCTTCACGCATTTGGCTTTCTTTTATAAATGGTCTTTATCGGAGTTAAGGGAAGTTATCACTAAGCTTGGTGGCGAAAACGAACTCAAAGAGATTGACCAATTGTCTTTTGATTCCATCACAGTGGTTCACTCCAAACTAGAAGATCATTTTTTAAGTTATTTTTTCTTAGTTGCCGTGATCCGTAGCTATCAAAAAAATACCTTTTTTGAAAAAGATAAATGCTATGCCGAGTGTGTGATTACCACACTTAAGGCTTGGCTGCGCGAGAGCTATCTTGAATCAATTATAAAGGTTGAAGAGAAATTTGATCAGCTTTTACCGTTTAGTTTTGCAAATCACATTCACCCTAAAAACTACTCACAGGTTAAGGCCATTCTAGTCTCAACGTTGGTACAATTGAGGTTATTGCCTTTTCGCATTTCAATATCACCCCGTATACAGTTTTTTGAAAATAAATTTGCACAAGTTTCACCAGAAGAATTTGCGACAATGAGGTCATTCTTATATCGAGCCTCTCGCATTTTAAGGGCGGATTTGCTCAAACGTCAGGATAATATCAGCTTTTTTTTAATTACCAATGCGGAGATGTATCAAAAAGAATTTACACCTAGCATTATTCAGATTTATTCCTCGATTGGTGAAAAACATGCGCAGTATATTTTAAAAAAAGTCCAACCTTTAAGTGCTTTTTTTGATGACACATTGGCAATGACATGTGTCAGTGAACGGAGTGAACTAATGGCAGATGGTAAATCAGTTGTTTTAACCACTGACTTACTACCAGAACTTCAGGTTGGAAGACAGTATTTAGTGAGTGATTTCGTTTCTTTGTCAGAGATTGTTCGAATGGGCATATGGCTAAAAGAGTTCTTACTTCTTTAAAAAATGTCAGCTGATAAAATAATCTTTGAAAATTGACATTTTTTTATTTTTTGTGAATAAACCGATTTGTTTTTCTTGGTTCATTGTAAGATGAACTTAGCCACTTTCAAGCAATAAAAAAACGTCATAGCGAAAAATCGTGTATTATTGAAGTTCCAACACAATCAATAAGGAGATTT
>NZ_JBHUMO010000029.1:0-512 GCF_042685105.1 Enterococcus camelliae
AACAATCACTATCAGACTAACGGCTATCATCCTCTTGTCGCTTTTGATGGCTTAACCGGAATGTTTCTTGGCGCAGAATTACGCCCAGGTAACGTTTATACCTCAAAGAATGCCGAGACCTTTCTTACAAATATTGTCACTCATTTTTCAAAACATCCTTGCAATATGAATAGTATGGTTCGTGGTGACAGTGGTTTTGCAAAACCAGAAATTTACAATTTTTGCAATGAGAACGATATCCGTTTTGTGATTCGCCTGAAGGCGAATAGTCGTTTACGTAGCGAGGCTGAGCGATATGTCCTTTATAGTGATGAAACTGATTTCAGGACACATGAGGTACAGTATTTCTTTCTCACCTATCAAGCAGCCAGTTGGAAAAACGCAGAACGTGTCGCAGTTAGAGCTACCCGTGATGCTGGCAGTTTTCTCTTTACAAGGTTTGAGTTTGTTCTCTCAAATTTCAGAAACGTATCGCCAGAAACTGTCTTCGCTCTCTATCAAAAACGGGGAAC
>NZ_JBHUMO010000030.1:0-18313 GCF_042685105.1 Enterococcus camelliae
ATGTAGATACCTCTTTCATACTTATGGTTTTGACGCTTTTAAGTATAACGTATCTACATGATTTTTTTGTTTATTTCTTTATGCATTTCATTTTACAACTTACCGTTTTTTCTTTTCTTTATTTTTTTAGGGGATATTACTTGACAAATAAAATGGGCCCCCATAATCGCTAAGAACAGGTATTCTCCTGTATCTTAATGAAAGGTGGTGGCAACTATGCTTACTAGCTGCCAAACCACGGAATGTTATTTAAATAACTTAAATTTCGCGATAGCGAAAATTCCACTTGAAATTTTAGACGAATTTCAATCGGATATTCAGTTATTTAAAATGATGGATTTAGACCCAGCAGTCCCACTCCTGTTAACGAGATACTCGAAAACAGGAAGACCAGGTATAGATCCTATAAAGATATTTCGTTCGCATCTTTTCGAAAGTCGCCACAAGTTAAACCACAAGGAGTTTCGCAAAATTTTGCATTGTTCCTCAATGGTACGAGCACTATGTGGTTTTGAATCAATTGATGAAATTCCAAGTGTCGGAACACTTTATAATTTTGATGAACGTCTCGTTCCGACAAAAGAAAAGCTTGTGATTCGTGCCCCCTATGGTAAAAAAACAAAGAAACTTAAGCAGGGCGAAAAGCTTCCTGAAAAGAAAGGTGTTAAACGTACCACTAGGATTGCTAAGGCAATCATGGAAGGACGGATTGACCTGTCTAATTCTCCTGAAAGGCTTATGCAGATAATTTTTGCAGAAGTCGTTGTAAAACCGTCGATAAAACTTGGTCTCATCGACACCAACATCACGCTGTCTGGTGATGGAACATGCCTAGAAACAGGGGCATCGTCCTACGGACGAAAAATATGCGACTGTAAATCAAAAGGTATATGGAGCTGTAAATGCGAGCGTAGATATTCCGACCCTCTGGCTACCCCAGGTTGGGATAGTCACAAAAATCGTTGGTTTTACGGTTACACGGCATTTATTCTGAATACATTCTCCAAAAAACACCATAAAGATCTTCCTCTTTACGTCCGCCTCTTTGAAGCGAGGAGGCATGACTCAATATCATCAATGATTGCCTTGCAAGAATTCCAAGAAATCTATCCTGACCTTAGGATTAAGCATTTTCTTGGAGACTCAGCAATGGATGCAGATCCTATCTACACTCTTTTAAACCACTGGAATATATCAGCTGTCATTGATTTAAATGGCCGCCGTGGCAGAAAACCAAAGGTTGGAGACATTTGTTTTGATCAATCAGGACAGCCGATATGTCCAGGTGAAATCCCCATGACCTATTACGGAAGCTGGAAAAGGGGATACACAACGAGAGTGAAGTACCGTTGTCCTGATAAGACAGGAGATTGTGCTTGCCCATTAGCTAAATATTGTTCAGAGAAACCATACGGCCGTGTCTATACAATATCTATCCATACTGAAGAGGACCTTCGTTTTTATACAAAGATTCCAAGAAACTCCAAAAAATGGTATCGACTTTACAAAGAACGCTCGTCTGTTGAAAGAACCAATAAACAATTGCTAATTGACCACGGGATTGAGAACTCGATGATTCGATCAAAACGCCGTAATTTTATCCAATGCATTTTTGCTTGTATTGATATCCACTTAAAAGCTCAATACGAGGTATTGAATAAATAGTGCGTTATTTTTAAAAAATGGATCAAAAAACGTTTATTTAGTGCACCCAAAATTTGCAGGTGGATAGAAAAAACAAGCTTTTTATTGGATTCTTTAGGAAAACATCAACATCGCAACCTTAGTGTTCAATCGTTTCTGAACTCACTCTTTAGTGAGTTGAAACAATCGCTTCAACATGAGACAAGATTGTTTCAATTGTGGCTAACGCGCCTGGACCAAAATCACCGCAAGCTAATAAAGCTTGGCGAGGTTCCAATTCTTGGTAGCCAATATCTTTTAGTTGTTGTATGTTTTTTTGAGTGAGAGGATGCAGATACATTTTGGTATTCATTGCAGGAGCAATCATTTTTGGTATTGTCTGATCCAAAGCCAAAGCAACGGTTGTTAGCAAATCATCGGCAATCCCGTTGGCTAATTTAGCGATAATGTTGGCTGTAGCAGGAGCGACCAAAAAAAGATCAGCTTGTTTTGCCAGTTCGATATGATTGATGCTTTGTGGATTGTGCTCACTCATGACATCAACATGGACGCTACGTTTTGATAAAGATTGCAAGGTTAATGGTGTAATGAATGCCTGACTATGTTGGGTCATTAGCACATCTACTTCATAACCTAGTTTTGTTAATTCGTTGGTTAGATCAGCTGCTTTGTATGCAGAAATACTGCCGCTGATTCCTAGTAAGATACGTGTCTTTCTCATCATTTTATGCTCCTTGATTTGCATGATTTTGCATCTGGTTGACAATTAATTGGGCGATGCCTTGTTTTGTCTCTGCTTGTGCGATAATGCCAGTTGCATCAAGTAGGTAGCCTGTATGCTGATTGTTTTCAATCGAAGTCAAGTCATTTGCTAAAACATAATCCGCATGGCTTTTTTTGCGACTGGCTTCAGCTACTTGAAAGAGTTCCTCTTTTGATACATTGACCAATAACTTAAAACCAACAAGGCAAGTCTGGGGTTGCATTGTTTTAATTATTTGAATGACTTTGGGTGTTTTTTGTAAAACCAAAATCAAGTGATCGGTCTTAGAAGAGAGCTTGGACTCTTTCTTTGGCAACTGATCGCCTAGCATCGAGGCAAATGTTTCTTTGTCCAATTCCTGCGTTGGATGAGCCTGGTGCCACTGATTAAATTGATTAAGAAATTGCTCTTCTGAATAAACCGTTTGGGTTGTAAAATCACTGACGGCCATACTGTGGATAACCGCATCATAGGTATGGACAGCCAACAAGTTCGTCAACGCTAGGTTTAAGGAGTGCGTGTCCTGGATGACTGTAACATGTAGGTGATTGGATTCTTTTGGTTTATGTGCAGAAGAGGAAGCGATGACATCTACTTCGGCGCCACTTTTTTGAAAGGCTTCCGCTATCATCGTTCCTAGTTGACCAGTTGCGTGATTGGTAATGGAGCGAACGTCATCTATTTTTTCACTGGTACCACCTAATGTGATTAAGACTCTCATTTTTCCACCTCTATGCGTACGATGGTTCTCCCAACGTGGGTCCCTGCTAAGAATAAATCGGCCTGTTCTTTGATAGCTGTTAGTCCAACTTCTGTTAGAGGAATTGTTGCGAGTAGTTGTTGGTGCTCTGCTAAAAATGACCAGATTGCAGGTCTTTTCTCAATGGGAACAGCTACAGAATCAATGCCAATCAATTGAATCGCACGCAAGATAAACGGCAAAACCGTTGTTTCAACTTTGATTCCTCCAGCATTTCCACATAAGGCAACTTTACCTTCATAGGAAAGGGATGGCAATAAATCACTGAGAAGCTGACCACCGACAGTGTCAATAATTGCATGAATCGTTTGCTTCGCCAAAGGACGTCGTTTTTCAGGTACGATTTCTTCTGGCGAACAAATCGTTTTTGCACCACAAGTAGTGAGCCATTGAGCGGTATCTTTCTTCCGTGTGAGAGCCACAATATTTTGGTACCCCAAAGAAGAAAGAAGACCGATGGCGATACTTCCAACACCACCCGTTGCTCCAGTAACGACAATCATTGCATCTTTCTCAACGATTGTACTTGTAATCGCCCTAACCGCCAACGCAGCCGTGAAACCAGCCGTTCCAAAGCACATGCTATTTCTTAGTGAGAGTGATTTCGGTTGTCGAACAAGCCAAGCTGTAGGAACAATTTGTACTTGACTGTAACCCCCGGGATGAGATACACCCAAATTAAATCCGGTTACAATAACATTTTCACCGATTGGCCAATGGGGATCTTTGGATGCAATAATTTCTCCGGCAAGGTCAATACCCGGTACCATTGGGTATTGGCGAATCACCCCACCATTTATCTTTGTGGCAAGTGCATCTTTATAATTGATGGATGAGTAAGCAATTTTTACGACTACTTCATCTTCGCGAGGTTCGGGTAGTTGAAAATCAGCCACTGTTGCAGTTACGTAATCCTCAAGTTGCTTTACTTCTAATGCTTGGTAAATTGTCATCTGAAAAATCCTCCTTATAAATTTACTTGAGCAATTCAGAGATATCACGAACATCATAACATATTTTATTTGAGCGGTTGGTTTATTTTCCTCATAATTTTCTTTGGAATGTGTATTTCTTACAATTATATGCTTGTTTTTTTTTTAAAAAAACCCTATTCTTATACAGTATGTTGTGCCATAAACAATAAAGCGAGAAAGACCGATGTGGGTATTACTTCAATTACGTTTTGAAGCAATGACATATAATACACTGTATACAAGGAGGAAAATAATGGGAAAACCAATCATTTCGTTTAACGATGTGGTCAAACGCTATGACGACGAGGATGTTTTAAAGAATGTTAGCTTTGAAATAGAAGAAGGAAGATTTTATACGCTTCTTGGTCCATCAGGTTGTGGCAAAACGACGATTTTGCGTATTATCGCCGGGTTTTCTGAGGCAACAGAAGGAGATGTTTTTTTTGAAGGAAAACGGATCAATGATGTGCCTGCGAATCAACGCCAAGTGAATACGGTTTTTCAAGATTATGCTTTGTTTCCACATATGAACGTTTTTGATAATGTGGCGTTTGGACTCAAAATCAAAAAAGTTCCAAAAAAGGAAATCGAACAAAAAGTAACAGAAGCATTGCATTTGGTTCAGCTAGATGGCTACGCGAATCGTGAGATTAGTGAAATGTCTGGTGGACAACGGCAACGGGTTGCTATTGCACGGGCTATTATTAATGAACCCAAAGTTCTTTTACTGGATGAACCATTGTCTGCACTGGACTTAAAGTTAAGAACCGATATGCAGTATGAATTACGTGAATTACAACAGCGGTTAGGTATCACTTTCATTTTTGTAACACATGACCAAGAAGAAGCGCTTGCGATGAGTGATGAAATTTTTGTCATGAATAAAGGGAAAATTGTTCAAAGTGGGACACCTGTCGACATCTATGATGAGCCAATCAACCATTTTGTCGCTAGTTTTGTTGGGGAGTCCAACATTGTCAACGGCACGATGATTGAAGATAATGTGGTGCAGTTTGTAGGGAAAACATTTGACTGTGTTGATGGAGGGATGAAACCGAACGAGTCAGTTGAAGTGGTCATCCGACCAGAAGACTTAAGTTTAACAACGGTGGATAAAGGAAAACTAGTTGTACGAGTAGATACCCAGCTCTTCCGTGGCGTTCATTATGAAATCATTTGTTATGATGAGCAAGAAAATGAATGGATGGTTCACTCTACACGTAAAGCTGTTGAAGGAAGTCAGATTGGCTTAGCTTTTGAACCAGAAGATATCCATGTCATGCGTTTTAATGAGTCAGAAGAAGATTTTGATGCACGTTTAGAAAGTTACGAAGAGTAGGGACGGAGGGAAAGAAATGTCAAAAGTTCGTCGAGTCTATGCCGTACCTTATCTATTTTGGTTGGTGCTATTTGTCATTGCACCAGTTGTTTTAATTGTTTATCAATCTTTTTTTAATATGAATGGCCAGTTTTCATTAACGAATTATGTTACCTATTTTGCTTCAGGAAAATATTTAACGATGACCTTTAACTCTGTATGGTACGCCTTTCTAATTACAGCAATGACGTTAGCCATTAGTTACCCAACTGCTTATTTTTTAACAAAACTAAAACATAAAAATTTATGGCTATTGCTCATTATTTTGCCGACATGGGTGAACCTTTTGCTGAAAGCGTATGCCTTTATTGGTATTTTTGGGATTCATGGGAGTGTGAATAATTTCCTCAGTCTTTTCGGGATTGGCCCACATCAAATTTTGTTTACTGATTTTAGTTTCTTAGTAGTGGCGACTTATATCGAGTTGCCATTCATGATTATGCCTATTTTTAATGCTTTGGAAGAATTGAATCCTTCATTAATTAGTGCCAGTCGTGACTTGGGGGCTAATTCATTTGAAACGTTTCGAAGAGTTGTGTTTCCACTTTCATTGAATGGCGTGAAAAGTGGCATACAGGCAGTCTTTATCCCATCGTTGTCTTTATTCATGTTGACACGTCTGATTGGTGGAAATCGTGTTATTACTTTAGGGACAGCCATTGAGCAACATTTCTTAGTTACTCAAAATTGGGGAATGGGTTCAACGATTGGAGTTGTGCTGATTATCGCAATGTTCATTGTCATGTTCTTCACTGGTGAAACGCGCAAAGGGGGGACCAGAAAATGAAAAAAATAAAATGGTCTCATGTTTATTTAGTGATTGTGTTCGCACTATTGTATGCGCCAATTTTCTATCTCATATTTTATTCATTTAATAAAGGTGGTACCATGAATCGCTTTACTGGCTTTACTTGGGAAAACTATCAGTCGGTTTTCGAGGATACACGATTGTTGATTATTGTATTAAATACGTTTATGCTGGCGTTTCTTTCGTCATTGTTGGCAACCTTGATTGGTACATTTGGCGCAATGGCCATTTACTATACACCCAAACGTAAAAATCGTGCTTTGTTGTTGGGGTTGAACAATATTTTATTGGTTTCACCTGATGTTATTATTGGTGCGAGCTTTCTAATTTTCTTCACAATGGTGGGTTCTGTCATTCGTGGATTTAGCTTAGGTTTTTTTAGCGTCTTACTTTCCCATATTGCCTTCAGTATCCCGATTGTTGTATTAATGGTGATGCCGAAATTGCAAGAAATGAATGACTCTATGATTGATGCGGCACGAGATTTAGGGGCAAATACCTTTCAGGTGATTAAAAATATTGTGCTGCCATTCTTATCTCCGGGAATCATTGCCGGGTATTTTATGGCATTCACCTATTCTTTAGATGATTTTGCCGTGACTTTCTTTGTTACAGGCAATGGTTTTTCAACGCTATCTGTGGAAATCTACTCACGGGCACGGCAAGGAATTAGTTTGGAAATTAATGCATTGAGCACACTCGTCTTTTTATTTTCCATGATTCTCGTAGTTGGCTATTACTTTATAAGCAAAGATGATACGCCAAAACGCTTTCGGAAAAGTGATGTAGAGGGGGCGGTGTTACGATGAAGAAAATTACCTCGTTGTTCATTGGAATTGTCTTGGTTATCATCGTGCTGGTTTTTGGTTCTCATCAGTTGGAGAAATCGACAGGGATGGCTGGTGCAAAGGTGGTAAACATCTATAACTGGGGTGATTACATCGATCCGGCATTGATTAAAAAGTTTGAAAAAGAATCAGGTTATAAAGTTAATTATGAAACATTTGATTCAAATGAAGCCATGTATACTAAAATTCAACAGGGTGGAACGGCTTATGATATAGCTATTCCAAGTGAATATATGATTCAAAAAATGATCAAAGCCAAACTACTTTTGCCACTCGATCATACAAAAATAACTGGTTTATCAAATATTGGGGATTCCTTTTTAAACTTAGATTTTGATCCTGGAAACAAGTACTCTGTGCCGTATTTCTGGGGAACTTTAGGTATTGTATACAATGATAAATTTGTTGATGAAAAAGATATGACCTCTTGGGATGATTTATGGCGTCCTGAATTAAAAGACAACATTATGTTAATAGATGGTGCACGCGAAATTATTGGTTTAGGACTAAATAGTCTGGGTTATTCCGTAAACAGTAAGGATATGAATCAATTAGATGAAGCTGTAGCAAAATTACGAAAGTTGACACCAAACGTGAAGGCAATCGTAGCGGATGAAATCAAAATGTATATGGAAAATGAGGAGAGCGCTGTAGCAGTTACGTTTTCAGGGGAAGCAGCGGATATGATGTATGAAAATAGCCATCTTCATTATGTGATTCCAAAAGAAGGAACCAATCTTTGGTCAGACAATATTGTGATTCCCAAAACTTCCAAGAACCAAAAAGGGGCATATGCCTTTATCAACTTTATGTTAGAGCCAAAAAATGCTGCACAAAATGCAGAGTATATTGGCTATTCAACGCCTAACCAAGCTGCGATGAAATTAATGCCAAAAGAAGTTGTCGAGGACAAACAATTTTATCCTACTAAAAAGATGATGTCTAAAATGGAAGTCTATCGTGACTTAGGATCAAAATATCTGGGTATTTATAATGATTTGTTTTTAGAATTGAAGATGTATCGGAGATAAGAGGAAAATATAGTAAAAATGTGAGAAACTCAGTTTTTTGGTAAAAAAGATTCCCAATTTTGCTTATCATTTCTAATTATCTAGCGTAAGCGGCTGAAAAGCCGCTTTTGTCTTTTAGTTCTTCATTGACACACGATCTTTCCATATTGAAGATCAGAAAAATTTGAAAGAAAAACTAGAAAAGAAAAACTAGAAAAGAAAACCAACTAAACGGATGCAGGCCTGTTTGTGACTGTGTCGTTTAGTTGGTTTTTTTCTTGATGTTAAAAAATTATAATAGCGATGGGCTACTGCACCGTCTTAGTATTCTTTCTGGACAATCGTCTGGATCCACATTCCTGATTTGACTAGTCTGAAACCGATGGCGCTTTTAAGCAATTCAATGAGTTGACACAGCAGATAAACTAACACGATTGACATCGAGGTATGAGTGCTCAAAAGAAAAGCTAATGGCAGAACAATGAAACAGGTAAAGACACTATCAAATAAGAACGTTAGAAATGTTTGACCACCAGATCGAAGAACGAAATAGCTCGCGTGATTGAAGGCATACATTGGCATACAGAGAGCAGCAATCGCAATAAATTGACTTGCCAAACGTTTGACTGCCTGATCTGTGTGATAGATTTCTGGGAAAAAAGGTGCAATTAGAAACATGATTGTACCGATAAGTAGACAACTAATGACGGAAAAGAACAATAATTTACGTGCGGTATCTTTGGCACGAACGGGTTGATTAGCCCCTAATAATTGGCCTATCATGACAGCTACAGCGCTACCCAAAGCAACGTATACAATATTGAAAAGATTGGAGATTGTTGACGCAATATTTAAAGAGGCGATGACCGCAAGTCCACGAACAGAGTAGGCTTGCATAATCAAGGTTTGGCCGATTGCCCAAAGGATTTCATTGGCCATAAGCGGAGAGCCTTTTTTGAGAATTGTTTTAACTAATTGTTTAGGTAGCCTAAAATGACGATAGGCCTGAATAATGAAGGGGTTGTCGGTTGCATTTTTATGAACCCAATAAACAATAATGAAGCATTCAACGATTCGTGCAAGTAACGTTGCAATACCGGCTCCCAGAACACCTAAACGTGGGAACCCAATTAAGCCAAAAATAAGCAAAAAATTTAGCAAGGTGTTGGTAATGACAGCAATGCTACTGGCAAACATAGGAACAACCGTTTTTCCCATTTCACGTAGCGAGCTAGCATACGCTTGAGAGAGAGCAAAAAAAGGAAGACTGAACAAAAGAACCAACAAGAATTCTTCGGCCGATTTTAAGGCGGTGCTTAGTTCAAGTGAGCGAGCATTGCCATGTAGGTACAATGAAATAAAAAAGTCACGAAAAAAATACAAACTGCCCATGGCAATCATACAGATCAAGGCATTCCCAATCAACTTAAAACGGAAAGCATCTCGCATACCGTGAAAATCGCGTTTGCCAAAAAATTGTGTGCCAAAAATGCTTCCAGCTGAGACAATGCCAAAGATGCTTAGGTTAAAAACAAAGATGAGTTGATTGATAATGGCCACGCCAGACATTTGAGCAGTCCCTAGTTGACCAACCATTAAGTTATCTAATAGACCAACAAAATTGGTGATTGCATTTTGAATCATCACGGGAATGGCAATGGTAAAAACAGTTTGATAAAATTGTTTATCCCCAATAAAACGGTTCATTAGTTCTCCATTTCTAAGAGAATAGACCAGATTATTGAACATATCTTCAATAACCAAGTCTATTGCTACTTACTTTTCTAAATTTTCTAAGATAATACTTTCTTGTTCCCATTGATCGAGAAGGAGTAATTGTTCCTCCTGTGCGTTTTCTAGCAAATCATTCAGTTCTTGTAATTTAACGTGATCATCCAGTATAGTTGGATTGGCCATTTCCACTTGATAATTCGTTATTTTTTCTTCAATTTCTGCTAATTGCATTTCTAATTGTTCGACTCTACGACGAACTTGACGAACTTGTTTTTGTTGTTCTTTTGATTGTTGGAATGACTGTTTTCCGATTGAGGCAACTTTTTCCTCTTCTTCCTCAAGTTGCAAAAGAGCAGCCAGTTCACGTTCTTCTTGTTTCTTCTCTATATAATAGTCGTAATCACCTAAGTAGACTTTTGTCCCATTTTCAGAAAGTTCGATGACTTTCGTCGCTACACGATTGATAAAGTAGCGATCATGTGACACGAAGAAAAGGGTCCCTTCATAATCAATCAAGGCATTCTCTAACACTTCTTTATTATCAATATCCAAATGGTTCGTAGGTTCATCTAGTATCAGAAAATTTTCTTGATTCATCGCTAATTTTGCTAGGGCAACGCGTGCTTTTTCTCCACCACTCAGTAGAGGGATCGTTTTTTCGACATCTTGACCTGAAAATAAAAATCCGCCCAAAACATTGCGAATTTCGACTTCTGGCGTTGTTGGGTGCTCATCCCATAGCTCTTGTAAAATCGTTTTATTTGAATGAAGGTCTGCTTGACCTTGGTCGTAGTAACCGATTGTGACATTTGTTCCTAAATGCACTTCTCCTCTGATAAAAGGTAATTTATGAATAATTGACTTTAAAAGAGTTGATTTTCCTATGCCATTTGGTCCAACGAGTGCGACAGAGTCCGTTTTTCGAATATCCAATTGAATAGGTTCTGCTAAAATATGCTGCTTGTCATACCCAATCGCACCATCTTCAACTTGCAATACGATATTACCTGATGGCTTTGCTATCTCGAAAAGAAAGTGAGCAGACTTTTCATCGCCTTGTGGTCGATCCAATCGATCCATTTTTTCTAATTGTTTTCGCCGACTTTGCGCGCGTTTTGTCGTAGACGCACGAACTAAATTGCGAGCAACAAAATCTTCTAGTTTGGCGATTTGTTCTTGTTGTTTTTCATATGCTTTGAGCTCACTTGTGAGTTGTTCAGCTTTTACTTCCAAATAGCGACTGTAATTTCCTTTATAGTGACGCATTTTGTGACGACTAATTTCGTAAACCTCATTGACTACTTTATCAAGAAAATAGCGATCGTGAGAGACAATCAACAGGGCACCACTGTAGCCTTGCAAATAAGTTTCTAACCAAGAGAGTGTAGGAATGTCCAGGTGGTTGGTCGGTTCATCAAGAATCAAAATATCTGGTTTTTGTAAAAGTAGTTTAGCTAATGCTAATCTGGTTTTTTGACCACCTGACAATGTTTCGATGGATTTGTCATAGTAGGAGGCATCAAATTGAAAGCCGTGCAGCACAGACCGAATCTCATTTTCATAGCCATAACCGTTTTGATCTGCAAAATCGTGTTGCAAATGATCATACTCTTTAAGTAAACGAGGATAATTGGCATCATTAGGTGCGGTTTGACTAATGGCCAGTTCAACTTCGCGCATGCGTTGTTCCATCATTCGAATTGAATGAAAGGCATCAAGCATTTCATCCCAAACCGTTTGATCTGAAATTAAACCCGTATCCTGAGCTAAATAACTTAAGGTAGCTTGTTTATTTTTAGCAATTGTTCCTTTATCGGGGGCCTCAATACCAGCTAAAATTTTGAGTAATGTCGATTTGCCTGCGCCATTTCGACCAACCAGTCCGATGCGTGCATGGCTATCAATTTCAAGTTGAATATTTTGGAACAATACATCGGCACCAAAAAGACGTGCAATTTGAGTAGCTTGTAATAAAATCATAAGATCCTCACTTCATCATTTGATATGTTTCATGTTTCAGGAATAGAATCCTTTATTTATAAGGATTTCTCGCAAAATTAGTCTATCATATTTTTGGTAATCTAGCGAGAAGTCGCGTCGTCTTTTTCAGAAAAAAAAGATTGTGTGAGCAATCAAATTGCCTTTTTCGTTCGAATTTTGTATGATGGTTTTTGTACTAGTGAAGTTTTCACAAATGGAGGGTTATTAATTGAGAGACAATCAAATTCCAAAGGCAACGGCGAAACGCTTGCCTTTGTATTACCGCTACTTGCGGATATTGAATAATGCAGGGAAAAAAAAGGTATCATCTACCGAGTTAAGTGAGGCCGTTCAGGTTGATAGCGCAACAATTCGCCGCGATTTTTCATATTTTGGTGAATTAGGAAAACGCGGATATGGGTATGATGTGCAGGATTTAATGCAATTCTTTGCGAAGACATTGAATGATGATCAAATGACGAATGTTGCATTGGTAGGTGTAGGGAATTTAGGTAGTGCCCTACTTAAATACAAATTTCATCAAAGTAATAGTATTCGCGTGAGTGCAGCATTTGATGTTAATCCAGATATCGTTGGTAGAATCGTTGATGGAATTCCAGTGTATCCAATGAGTGATATGAAAGAACAAATTGAGATTCAACAAATTGACATTGCCATTTTGACCGTACCTGCACAAAAATCACAAGATGTTGTCAATACATTGGTGGACGCAGGAATTAAGGGAGTTCTTAATTTTACGCCGGCACGCATTACCGCTCCAGACGGTGTTTTGATTCAAAATGTAGATTTAACGAACGAGCTCCAAACATTAATTTATTTTCTTCATTCGACCCATCCGTCGTTTGTTGAACCTGACGAAGGATAACTAGAATACTTTTAAAAAAGAAAACCTGAACTTTTTTATGATTGCGGAATGCATCAGAATAAGGAACATCTTATTTTGTGCAAAGCAAGAAAGATTGTTCAGTTTTTTTTTTGCAAAAAAGTAAAGTTTTAAAAAAAATAAGCAAAAAGAGTAGTTTTTTTGCTTATTTGGTCGTATGGTTCCTTTAGATGATTCTAAAAAGGAGAAGTGCTATGTTTCAAGGTATTCCAAATTCATTGTCTCAAATGAGCATGATTTTTTTGTCCGTTGTGATTGAGGCGTTGCCATTTGTGTTATTGGGTTGTTTAATTTCAGGATTATTGCATGTGTTTCTTAGTCCTGAAGCAGTTAATAAATTTTTACCAAAAAATAAATTTTTAGCAATTTTAGTGGGTTCCCTCATGGGAGTCTTTTTTCCTTCCTGTGAGTGTGGAATCGTACCTATCGTGCATCAATTTTTAAAAAAAGAAGTGCCTATTTATACTGCCTTTCCGTTTATGCTCACTGCACCGATTATTAATCCGATTGTGCTGTTTTCTACGTTTATTGCTTTTAGCGATTCTTGGCACTTTGTTTTCTTACGTGTAGGCGGTAGTCTCTTTGTTTCTCTGGTTGTCGGGCTTTGGTTGGCATATATCTATAAAAAAAGTCCGTTAAAAGAGGCCGTTCATACATCTATGCCGATGCCAGACGAATCAAATCAGGAACATACGCGTCATAAGGGACATCATCATGAAGTGAGTGCTTCTGTCCTTGTTCCAATGAAACCTGATGCGTATTCTCATGAGAATTTTGCTTCGCCAGAAATAGCTTGTGCTGTTCCTACTCATTTTCAAGAGGTTGTTCCTTTTCGAGCAAAAGTACTGGACTTTTTAGAACACAGTCTAGATGAATTCTTCGACACAGGGAGATATCTCATTATTGGCGCATTGATTGCGTCAGCCTTGCAAGTGTATCTGCCGACCAGTGTCATGTTGACATTAGGATCAACGAAATTATTGGCAATTGGAGTGATGCTTCTTTTGGCTGTGATTATGTCTCTTTGTTCTGAAGCGGATGCTTTTATTGGCGCAAGTTTGCTAAGTCTTTTTGGTGTTGCGCCAGTTGTGGCCTTTTTAGTTTTTGGTCCAATGGTTGATATCAAAAACTTATTAATGATGAAACGTTATTTTGGTGGAAAATTCATTTTTCAATTGGTTACTTTGATTGCTTGTTTGGTGACGATTTATGCATGGGTGGTGTAAAGAATGATTCGTTTTTTTCTATTGTTAGGTTATAGTCAATTGATGATGTATTTGCAGCTGACTGGAAAACTAGACCAATTTATTAACACGCACTACCAATATTTAGCAACTCTTTCGATGATTTTGGCACTTTTTTTAGCCTTAGTTCAACTATACGTCTGGGTAAAAAACGACCCTAAAAAAGTGAGTCATTCACACCATGAACATCACCATCATGATCACGATCATTTTATGACAGGTAGACAAAAATTCTTGGCATATTGTCTACTCAGCTTGCCACTAATTGTTGGTTTTTTATTCCCAACCGTCAGTCTTGACACCACAATTGTCCAGGCAAAAGGGTTTCAGTTTCCGATTAGTAAAGAATCAGTAGGCGATCCAGAAATGAATACGCAATACTTGCAACCCAATACAAGTATTTATTTCAACAAAGAAGATTATCAAAAACAGATGGCTAAGTTGCGGAAAAAATATGGATCAACGGGAACAGTTGTTGTGACTGATGAAAATTATTTAGAGGTGATGGAGTTAATCTACAATTACCCAAGTGAGTTTACGGGTCGAAAAATCCATTATGAAGGCTTCATTTTTAACGCACCAAAAAATCAAGGGAACTTTCTGTTTCGTTTCGGTATTATCCATTGTGTAGCTGATTCTGGTGTCTTTGGGTTACGTGTGTTGTTGCCAGAAAATACAAGTGTAAAGAATAATCAATGGTTTCAAGTTGAAGGGACAATCGAATTGGATTACTACGAACATCTGCAGCGCGACTTGCCAACGGTAAAGGTGGCTAAGATGACAAGTATTTCAGCACCCAAGAATGAATATGTCTATCGTTCATTTTAGGAGCCTATGATTGGCAAAGAAATGAGGGGAATGGGTGAATGCAAGATACTAGGTCTGATTGTCGAGTAGCCTGTCTCCAATTAAATTCAAACAATGGCTAAAATTTGTTACATTTCCGTTATTTTAAAAGAGATATAATTGTAGTTTGATGCGATGTTTAGTACAATGGGTAAGTAAGAAGAGGATTTATTTGAAAGAGGTGTTGTACCATGGGGTTTACAGATAAAACTGTTCGCTTTGATTTCGATGATAATCGGAAAAGAGAAGTGAGCGAAACGCTAGCAGTAGTTTACCGTGCATTAGAAGAAAAAGGATATAATCCAATTAATCAAATTGTAGGGTATTTGCTTTCTGGCGACCCTGCCTATATTCCTCGTTATCAAGATGCTCGTAATTTGATTCGTAGATATGAACGAGATGAAATACTGGAAGTGCTAATTCGTGATTATCTAAAGAATCATGGGGTTAACCTGTAGTGAGAGTAATGGGGCTGGATGTTGGTTCAAGAACTGTGGGAATTGCGATTAGTGATCCGATGGGGTGGACGGCACAAGGAATAGAGATTATCAAAATCAATGAAGATGAAGGTATTTTTGGCTTTGATCGTGTCAAAGAGTTGGTAGATCAATATGAAGTGAACCATTTTGTTGTCGGTTTACCCAAAAATATGAATAATACGATTGGTCCAAGAGCTGAAGCTTCGATGGCTTATGGGAAAAAATTAGAACAATTGTATGGGCTACCTGTTTCTTATCAGGATGAGCGTTTAACGACGGTACAAGCTGAGCGGATGCTTATTGAACAAGCAAATGCGTCCAGAGCAAAGCGGAAAAAAGTCATTGATAAATTGGCTGCAGTCATGATTCTGCAAAACTTTTTGGATAGTAATGGAAAAAAGATGTTTTAATTTTAAGAAATGAGGGAAAGTAGATGACAGAAGAACACACACATGACCACGAAGGACATGAACATATCACATTGGTAGATGATGAGGGAAATGAAACATTATACGAAATTCTTCTAACGATCGATGGACAAGAAGAATTTGGTCGTAATTACGTTTTACTTTATCCAGCAGGTGTTCCTGAAGAGGAAGACGTAGAATTGCTAGCCTATGCCTACGTAGAAAAAGAAGACGGAATGGAAGGCGATTTGCAACAAATCGAGACAGATCAAGAATGGGATATGATTGAAGAAGTCTTCAATACTTTCATGGCTGAAGAAGAAGAATAGTCTATAAATAATAGCTGAACCCTTGGTAGATAAGGGTTCAGCTTTTTTGATATGGTTGAATGCACAAAGGGATTGGTGGTTGCATATTTTGTATTTTGTTTTAGAAATAATTGGGATATCTACGCATCTAGGATTCATCGTCGTTGAGATAGAAGCCTCGTGGCGGAACTGGTGTGGAAAAAACAATTTGTGTCTGAGTGCGACCAAAGTGCTGAATTTCGTTAATAAAGCTATCCAGCTTTTTCGTCGAGGGGAAGACCACCGTTAACAGCATTGAATAAGGGCCGGTTACACAATTGCATTCCAGAACATATCGAATCGTTTGGATATAGTCATAAAACTCAGGTTTTTGTTTGGGTTCAAGAGATAAATGAATGAAGGCCTTAATTGGAAGACCGGCCTTTTCAAAATCAATTTTTGCTTGGTAGTCAGTGATAAACTTCATTTGTTCTAGGTGTTTTATTCGCTGAGATATGGCTGGTGGTGTAATAAATAGTGCATCGCTGATTGTTTTGATGGATAATCGACTATTTTGTTGAAGTAGATTGAGTATTTTTCGATCTATGGAATCCATTGCTTTCCTCTTTTCATGAAAATGAGTCATTTTCTTTTTTTTAAATTGATTTGAGACATTTTTTCTTTGTTATCCAAACAGATTGTCAAAAATATTGGTAGACCATTTCTTTATGTGATAGTTTATCACATGTAATAAAAAAAGGGGATGATTTGTTTTATGCGGATAGAAAATGATTCAATTGGGAGTATACCAATTCATGCAGATTCTTATAATGGGATTCATACGTTTCGAGCAAGAATGAATTTTGACATAAGCAAACAGGAAGTTGATCGGGTGCTACTTTATCAAATTGCTCAAATTAAAGCGGCGGCGGCTATCGCAAATCAACAAACTGGCAAGTTATCTGCTTTAAAAGCGCGGACGATTGTCGATGTGGTCGATGAAATTTTGGATGGACAATGGGATCAAGAATTGAGATTGGATGCTTTTCAAGGAGGAGCTGGCACGTCAACCAATATGTTGCTCAATGAATTTATTGCAAATCGAGGATTGGAACGTTTAGGACATTTAAAAGGGGAGTATCAGTATCTTCACCCACTGGATGATATTAATCAGAGTCAATCGACAAATGATGTGTATCCGAGTGCAGGAAAGTTGGCTGTTTTTCTACAAATTCATCAATTATTAGAGCCGCTTCAAGCATTGACGGGTGTTTTAGATGAGAAGGCGGTGGCATTTGCGAATATCCAAAAAATGGGTAGGACACAATTACAAGATGCTGTTCCAACAACTTTCGGACAATCATTCCAAGCTTATGGAAATAATCTGAAACGATGTGCAAAACGCTTGCGCGCAATCATGAATGAATTAACAGAATTAAATTTAGGTGGGACGGCTATTGGTACCTGTGTGAATGCAAGCATACCTTACCGAACTATCGTGTATCGAGAATTGAAAAAGCGGAGCAAAATAGCTGTCAAGCCTGCCGCAGATTTTATTGATGCAACTCAGAATCTGGACGTTTTTGTGATGGTTTCTAGCGTGTTAAAAGCTTTGGCGGTTTCACTTTTAAAAATGAGTCATGATTTGCGTTTATTATCTAGTGGACCAAGAGCTGGACTAGCGGAGCTTGCTTTACCCGCTCGCCAAGCTGGATCTTCTATCATGCCAGGAAAAGTGAATCCTGTTATCCCAGAGGTGGTCAGCCAAATCGCATTTCAAGTAATGGGAAATGATACAACAATTACTATTGCTGCTGAATCTGGCGAGCTTGAATTAAATGCCTTTGAACCAGTTATTTTTCATAATTTATTTGAATCTATCCAGTTGTTAAATCAAGGATGCAGAGTACTGAATACACATTGTTTAGCAGACATTCAAGTGAATAGCGAAAAATGTCTGCAGGATGTGTCACACGGGACAGCATTGGCTACGAAATTGGCACCAATTATTGGATATGAACGAGCAAGCAACGTGGTAAAGGAATCTTTACTCAAAAATATCCCTGTCGAAGAGTTGTTAGGGAAAGAATCTTTCGAAGCGCTATCAAAACAAATTGGATGATTTTTCCTAAAGAATCTTGAGCCTGAATTATTCATGAAATACTTTTTCCGTCGTTTCATAGGCAGTTGAGTCAATAAAAAGATCAGAAAAACGAGCGAGATCCTCTCATGACGTGCCACTAAATA
>NZ_JBHUMO010000031.1:0-7953 GCF_042685105.1 Enterococcus camelliae
ACTGCCAGACAAGGGTTAAATCGTTGGTAACACTGGATTATTGAGTAATTCGCTGTCTATAAAGGTTTTTTGATTTTTTTATGCATTTGATATTGCAATTAAGCTTCTTTTTTATTAGTTGAATGACTTTTTCCATACCGTTTGGAAATTTATTAGTATTTATTAGCCAATCCCCATGATTATTTTCCCACTGATTGTTTTCATTAGCGTACCATCCTGCGTCGATAACATAGTAAAGCACCCCTCGATTCTTTAAAACATTTAGTGTTTGAACAATGGATGCTTCACTTGGATTTCCCCAAGTTGTGCAAAATTCATTGAATTGGATGGGTAATGAACTTTCAATTTGATGGTTGCTGGCATCAATGCCAGTTTGCAAAAATGAGAACAATTTTTGACTAACTTTTTCTTCATTTCCAATTGCTGTTGTTATGTAGGCAGAAGGCGTCTGAAAGGATTCCATCGGTTGTATCTTCTTTTTCCAATGACCAAAATCACGATCCGCTAGACCCCCAGATAAACATAAATCTTCATCAAGTCGATACACTTCAATTTGCCATGAACCAGGTTGTGCCAACGTCACACTCCAGGAAACATTTTGACTTGCATCTTCAATCGCAATATATGGAAACCAGCCTCTAACTGGCATTGAACCAAGTTGTCCATACTTTTCTATTCCTACGCCAGAGGGTTTCCATGAAGGCTCTAACTGTAAGTCTTCTATCGGCTGCTTCAGTTTTCTTCCCTCAAAGCTCCATTTCGACCGATAGCGGGTCATTGATAAATTACCAATTCTATTTTTCTCATTGAATGGACTCAAATTACTTAAGGAAAAACTCGAAATCATTTCTAACTCTTCTGGTGAATCAGAAAAATTTGTAAATTGGACAAATGTTTCAACGACATCATAAGGTTTATGCCATATGGCAAAATGACGATATTGATTGCCTCTTTTATCAACTAAGACTGTAACAATCTGAGGGTTATCCATAGTAGAATTAAACTCTTGCCGGACAAATTTTAAACTTTTTACAGTCTCACTGTTTCTCATCGTACTACCCGTAACAAACCCTTTAGGATACGCATCTCCAATAAGTTTTACTTGAATCAAACTGTCTTTTTTTATTTTTTTAGGAAGATGGACATTCTTTTTTTGTTCTATGGGGATAATCATCCATTCAATAGAATCATCGGTAATGAAATACTCGATAGACAATGAACCCCAATTGAATTGGTAGTTTTTCTTCATTTCCAATCTCTCCCTTCTTAAAAACATCAGCAAAAAAGATGCCAATTTGTGTCGAAACAATTTTGTTTGTCTAGAGATGGAAAGATAAGCTTGTAGTAGAGCAGAACTACGTAGATTAGATAAAGAAGAACTTTTGAGGATAATGTTCTATAAGACGAAAAAGCGCTATGCTGATTTTAAAATCAGCATAGCGCTCGAAGTAATATATGTGATACATTCTCAAAAAGAGAAAATCCATTCGTTTATTTGCTAGATAACACTACTTCACTTGTTTCTTTCTTCTCTTGTGCCATTGCAGCTTGTCCTAAAAGGTTTAAATAATTCCAAGGACGATCATAAACTGGTTGGAAGAAGAAGTCCGTTAAAGCTAAGTCTTCAATTGTCATTTTTGCTTGAATAAATACGGATAATGTATTGGCAGAAGCTGTACAATCATATTTAGACATGATTTGTCCCCCAACGATACGATGTGTCCCCACTTCATAAACCAATTTCATATACAGTTTTTCATTCGTTGGCATGAATTCAGGACGATAAAAATCTTCCACATAGACAGAACGTGTCTTTAACCCAAAGACTTCTGCTGATGCATCATTCACTCCTGTCGACCCAATATTGTAGCCAAACAAATGTAAGCCTGACGTTGATTGTGTCCCACGGTAACTCAATACCTCACCTGCGATATTTTTCCCGACAAGCATGCCCATTCGAACCGCATTGGTTGCTAAAGGAATATACGCATGGCCTCCATTTGGATTGTAATTCACTGCGCAGCTATCACCAGCAGCAAAAACATCAGCTGCACTTGTACGCATGTAATTGTCTACGATAATGGCACCGTTTGGCATCATATCAACTTGGCCTTTTACCAACTCGGTATTTGGACGGAAGCCAACACACATGATAACCATGTCTGCTTCGTATTCTCCGGCAGATGTTACCACTTTGGTTACCTTCCCATCTTCACCATAGAAACCTTTTACCATTTCATTTAAGTGAACGTTAACCCCACGCTTGATTAGTTCATCCGTCAAAATGTCGGTAAATTCCGGGTCTAAGTATTTATTCAAAATACGGTCTAACCCATCCACCAATGTGACCTCACGTCCCTCATTCGCAAATGCTTCCACCAATTCGATACCGATATATCCGCCACCAACTACGACAATCTTTTTTTTGTCTTCTTTCTTTTTGAAAATTTCTTGGGCTTGGTTGTAGTTCTTACATAATTGAACATTGTCCAATTCAAGTCCTTCTATTGGCGGAATGATTGGCCATGAACCAGTTGTCAAAACTAATTTATCATACGATTCTGTATGGCTTTCATCTGTTTTTAGATTACGAACCGTTACTTCTTTTTTTGCAATGTTCACATTGGTTACTTCGTGTTCCATATGAACATCTGCACCCAACTCTGTCAATTCTTGTGGACTTGAATAAAACAATCCTTCTGGGTCCTTAACCACCCCACCTACATATAATGCAATCCCACAAGAAAGGAATGACACGTTGTCATTTCTTTCATAAACTTTTACCTCTGCTTCTGGGTGATCACCTAAGATGGTTTTCACCGCTGAAGTTCCTGCATGTGTGCAGCCAATCACGATAACTTTCATAAAATCCTCCTCAATCATTTTTATGGTTTTGGGGTATTTTCTAACAGATTCTCTATCTGTTGTAATCAGTATATCATTAATATATCAACGTTTGCAAAGGTTTTCAATTAGTGCAATGCTACACGATAACAGTGAATTTTATCACAAGAAAGAATGCTTTTACCATCATTTTTCGACTTATTTTTTTTATGATACGTGAGACTTTCACAAGAATTGTTTCATATTTCACAAATGATTCTGGCCCTATTTCTTTAATAATTATCATTAAATGCACTACGAGATACTGGAAAGAGCGTTCTACCTTTCACGTAACATAACAATTTTGTTCGTCTTTTTTTCGTTGATTGCATCCCCAAAAAGGGACAATCAAGATATACTAGTATAGAACACAAAAGGAGGACGAAAGAGATGAAAAAAAAATGGCTGATTAGTTTAGTAGCAGTTGTTTTATTAATGGTTGGTGCCTATAAACTAGTAAAATCAATTTATTTTGGTGGTGAAAACTACTATGTTCAGGTGACAACAGATGGAAAAAAAGAGACTTTTTCAGGATCCGGTGCAACTTTAACAAATTACCATTATACCTTGAATGGCTACAATGATGAGGGGCACGAAAAAAAACTAGCTTTTTCTACTGTCAAAGAACAACCATTGCGAAAAATGGCGTATTTAAAAGTAACCTACAATACTAATAAGGGGGTCACAATGTATCAAGAAATCAAAGCTAGTGACCTACCTGAAAAAGCAAAAGAAAAGCTGGCCAGTTAAAAAAAGTGTGCGAATTTATTGTCATATTCGCACACTTTTTTTATTACGCAAATAATTGACCCCCATCAATCCCTGTATAAGCCAGGACATGATCGTTCACTTTGATGAGTGTGTCTCCCTTTGGAATAATGGTTTCATTGCCTCGCTTGATTGCAATAATCACCGTATCATTCAGCGCCGAGATATCACGGATATAGTGATTGGCCAATTTCGAATGTTGGGTGATGGTTGCTTGAACAATCGAGTTATCCCCTTGATTTAAGCGCATTAACGTGACCATATGATCCAAATCAATTTGATCAATAATGATATTGGCCAATAAGTTTGCCTGACTCACCTTAATATCAATCCCCATTTCCGCTGTAAATAACCACTCATTTTTAGGATTGTTCACTCGTCCGATGACCCTTGGTACCCCATATTCAAATTTGGCGATGGTCGAAGTAACCAAATTCATCTCATCCGCCCCAGTTACTAAAGCAATGACATCGGCATCCACAATACCCGCTTGTTCCAAAACTTTGGGATTCGTACTGTCACCAGCAATCACACAATCAATTGGAAACAATGTTTGTAGTTGCGTTAAACTTGCTGCTCGTTTTTCAATCACTGTTACCGTATTTCCTGAATCAATCAATGCTTTTGCAATGTAAGTCCCTACTTGACCTCCGCCAACCACAATGACTTTCATGACTCTTTCCTCCCTCTTATAATGACAAAACACGTTTTAATTTATCAATCGACTCCGGTAATACAGCCACATAAAGCAAATCATCTTTTGCCAATCGATGTTCATTGGATGGAATCATTGTTTCATTGCCACGTGTCAAGGCAACAATCCGAACTTCAGCCATAGGAAAGGCTTCACGAATCCTTGTCCCCGCTAACAGTGTTGGAATATGGACCTTTAAAATTTCAACCGGTGCATTGCCAACACTAGCCACTGTATCCAAATGATTGAACGTCAGTAATTCTTTGGCACGTGTAATTCCCCAGTTTGTCGTCGCAATTACTTGGATACCTAATGCATTGTAAATCGTTACTTTGCGTTGTTCGTATAGGCGTGCGATGACTTTAGGAACCTGATAATTATTACGAGCAATACGGGCTACCAACGCATTTGTCACATCGCTTTCCGTACAAGCAATCAAACTATCCGCCGTCGCAATTCCTGCCTTTTCCAACACTTCTTTGTCAAATTCTACCCCTTCAACTAATGTACCTTGGAAGACACTTTCTAAACTTTGAAACTGTTCTTTCACATGACTAATAACCGTAATATCGTGTCCTTCATTTGCTAAGTCTTCGGCCAAGCCAGAACCCAGTCGGCCACAGCCAACAATCAATATTTTCATTTTGTTTGTCTCCTTTTGCTTGCTTGTCTCCTACTGTATGCTTTGCGAACTTCTTCTATTGCGACAATCGGTACTGGACAGAGAAGAAGAAAAAGCCATTCTTTGACGCCCAGTGGTGCTGTTTGAAAGACATCTTGAAAAAGTGGAACATAAGACAATAAACAAAACAATGCCATTTCAAATACGATACCGACGTTAATGACTTTGTTTTTAAACGGACCTACTGTGAAAACCGAAGAACGCTCCGTTCGACAATTCCAAACTGCCCCAATTTGTGTAAAGATTATCGCACCTAACGTCATCGTTGTTGCTTCGCGATAAGTGACGCCGACGCTCGGTAAATTTCCGATGGTCGCCCCCCGTTGTGCCATTGTGTAGAAATAGGCACCCATCGCTACAACAGACCCCATAAGTCCATACCAGAAGAACGCTTTAAAAATGATTCCTTTCGTCAACAAGGCATCCTTTTTGGTACGCGGTGGTCGCGTCATAATCCCTTCTTCCGGTTCTTCAACACCTAACCCCAGGGCTGGAATCATATCTGTTCCCAAATCGATAGCTAAAATTTGCATGACTGTCAAAGGCAAAGGAATCGCAGCACGGGAAAGTAGAAAAGCTGCAGAAGGAACTGCTTCTGACATATTACTATTAAAAATATACAACAAAAACTTTTGAATATTTTTGTAAACTGCTCGGCCTTCTTCAACAGCTCGCACAATCGAAGCAAAGTTATCATCTGTTAGGATCATGTCCGCTGACTCTTTTGCAACATCTGTTCCAGTAATCCCCATGGCTACACCAATGTCTGCTTTTTTCAAAGCTGGAGCATCATTCACGCCATCACCAGTTACTGCAACGACATTCCCTAAATCTTGCAATAATGAAACCACACGGTACTTTTGTTCAGGTGCGACTCGCGCAAACACAACTTCATCGCCTAAAGCTGTTTTTAACTCTTCATCCGAAATATTGGCAAGTTCGAGACCCGTAATCACCCGAGGATTGGCGCCTTGAACAATACCAATTCGTTTGGCAATACTAACTGCTGTTAACCCGTAATCCCCCGTCACCATGATGATGCGAATATGAGCATCGTGACACTTTTGAACTGCGGCAGCGACTTCTTCTCTTGGTGGATCAGCCATGACCATTAATCCCATAAAAATCATGTCTTGCTCAATGAGTTCAGGTGTGTACTGACTAAAGCCCTTCGGTAAATTCGCTACCTGACCCAAATCACGGTAAGCCACCGCCAAAACGCGTAACCCTTGCTCTGCATAGTGATCATTGGCTTGCATAATCTTGGCCTGATCCTCCGAAGTTATCGCACGAATTGTCCCCGCGACACAAATTTTGGTACACAAAGCCGCCATCTCTTTTGGCGCTCCCTTAGTAAAAGAAACCCTCGTGGCTTCAGCCAGTGGCATGGTCAAGTTGTGAATCGTCGTCATCCTTTTGCGTGACGAGTCGAAAGGCAATTCTCGCAAACGAGGATTTTCCTTAACCATTGCGGCCAAATCCAGACCCGCTTTTTGAGCGACAACATTTAAACACGCTTCAGTAGGATCTCCGAGGACCCGATAGCGAGGATTTTCATCATCTGGTGGCAACACACGCGCATTACTACAAAGGCTCGCTGCTCGAAGTAACCATGCCAGCTCTGGATCCTGATCCCCCGTCGTTTGTTGTCCATTCACTGTAATCGTTCCTTGAGGGGCATATCCTAAACCGCCTACTTGGTACTCCTTACTTGCCGTCCAAGCGTAACAAACCGTCATTTCATTTTGCGTCAACGTTCCCGTTTTATCGGAGCAAATCACTGAAGTTGCCCCAAGTGTTTCAACCGAAGATAGCTTTTTGACCAATGCATGCTCTTTGGCCATTCGTTGCACAGCCATCGCTAATGACAATGTCACTGTAGGCAACAAGCCTTCTGGAATAAATGCCACAATCATCCCCAAAGCAAAAATAAAACCTTGTGCCACGGGTTGATGGACAAAGAAAATAGCCGCAAAGAAAAAGACCACACCAATCAAAATAGCAATAACAGAAATCTGCTTCGTCAACTTGTCCAGTTCCATTTGCAAAGGACTTTTTTCTTCACCAAGTGACTGAGTTAAATCCGCAATTTTCCCGAACTCTGTTTGCATCCCAATTTGGCTAACAACCGCCCGTGCGGAACCGTTTGAAACCGTCGTTCCCGCAAAAATCATATTTTTTAATTCAAAATTACCCATACCCTTTCCCGACTGCACTTCATCGTTTTTGCGAATGGGGTTGGACTCGCCCGTTAAGGCCGATTGATTGACTTGCAAATCCGTTGCTTGGATCACACGAGCATCGGCGGAAATCCGATCTCCCTCTTCAATTAAAAGCACATCACCTGGCACCAACTCTTCTGCTAAAATCTGTTCTTCTTTTCCTTCACGAATCACCCGTGCATAAGAAGGCAACATTTTTTTTAGCGCTTCTGTCGCTTTACTTGCCCGACTTTCTTGAAAATAACTAAACAAGCCATTAATAACATTGACCAGCCAAATGGCAATTCCCAATTGAGGTGTATCGGTAAAGAAAAAAGCGATTGCCCCACCAAACCAAAGCAAAATTGCCATTAAGCTGGTGAAATTCTTCAAAAATTTCAGCCACTGTGACTCTTTTTTCTTTGGTTCAATGGTATTTGAACCATATTTTGCTTTTCGCTCCTTCACCTGATTGCTTGTCAGGCCATCTAGCCCTGTATCCAATCGTTGGTAAAGTTCATTTGCTCCAAGACAGGACAGTTCCTTTAATGACCGTTCATCAGGAGCAGCTGCACGTTCTTCCTTCATCATTGCGCCGTTGCCAAAAATCTATAAATATTTCTAACCAACTATAAAAGTTGTCAGATTTATGTTTATTTCCTGTTTCTACGTGTCCGATTTTGCCACTTGCTCGCTACTCTCGTTTGCTATAACATTCCACAGGC
>NZ_JBHUMO010000032.1:0-11362 GCF_042685105.1 Enterococcus camelliae
TTCTGCACACTTTTTTTGAAAAAAAGCAAAAATTTTATTTTTGGAAACAATTAGCTGTATTCAAAATGACTTTTAGAGATGCGCTATTTGTTCAGTAGACATTATTTATATGTTGATGAATTACTTTTTCCTGAAGGAGACAAAGATGAACTAATTTTTGCGGTTGATGAAACAAGTTGTTTGCGAGAACTGGCGGTTATTAATGAGTCACCCGAAGTTGTTGTGGGGACTGAGATGGAGGAAGTTGCAAAAGTCAGCGCATGGGATCAATTAAACCAATTAATTGGGTTAACAAAAGTAAAAAAAGAAATTGATAAAATGCTCAAAGTAGTCCAATTGAATCAACAACGCGTTGCCAAAGGGCTTATGCCAATCAATCAATCGCTTCATGCAGTGTTTATGGGGAATCCAGGTACTGGAAAAACAACGGTTGCGCGATTAATGGGACAAGTCTTATTTGAGAATGGGGCGCTGTCTGGGGAGACGTTTAACTATGTGGAAGTTTCTGAGGCAGATTTGGTCTCCAATCATGTGGGAGAGACGGTTTTAAAAACAACGGAACGTTTAGAAGCGGCCAAAGGAGGAATTCTTTTCATCGATGAGGCGTATACGTTGAATAAAAAAGATAGTTCGGTAAATTTTGGTCAAGAGGCAATTGACACAATTTTAAAATATATGGAAGATCATCGCCAAGAAATCGTTATTATTTTTGCAGGCTATACGAAGGAAATGGAAGAATTCTTACGCACCAATCCTGGGTTGTCTTCGCGAGTACCGAATACGTTTATATTTGAAGATTATACACCAGAAGAGATTGTTACGATTGGAAAACGACAACTTGAGGAAGGTCAATATGATTTGGAAGATGAAGCTTATTATGAAAGAAATGTCGCTCGTCTGTATCAAGCTTCGTTAGATCATAGTAATGCTCGTTGGATTCGCAATTTTAATGAACAATTGATTAAAACGTTTGCCTTTCGAATTATTGAGGAAGGTTCCGAAGATGTTTCGACGATTAAAAATGTTGATATCTCTTCTCTTGTAAATAAAGATAAATTTGAGAATGGTGAGAAACCAGATGCTCTAGCTGAGTTGAATCAAATGATTGGTATTCAATCAGTGAAAGATCAAGTTGCTCGGTTTGTGGCTTTAGCAGAGGTGAATAAACGACGGGAAGAACAAGGTACTGGCAATCGGCATTTCACGCTACATTCTTTGTTTTTAGGAAATCCCGGTACTGGGAAAACAACAGTTGCTCGTTTATTGGGTAAGGCATTTTATCAAAAAGATATCATCAAGGCAGATAAATTTATCGAGGTGTCGCGCAGTGATTTAGTGGCAGGATATTCCGGTCAAACAGCGATTAAAACTAGAGAAGTATTGATGTCTGGATTAGGTGGCCTTGTGTTTATTGATGAAGCCTACAGTCTTTATAAATCTGAAAATGATACATTTGGTTTAGAAGCAATTGATGAAATTCTAAAATTTATGGAAGACTACCGCGAGGAAATTGTGATTATTTTGGCAGGATATAACGATGAAATGAATCGCTTTTTAAGGGCAAATTCAGGCCTATTGAGCCGCATTCCAAATCATTTTCAATTTGAGGATTATACACCTGAAGAAATCACACAAATTGGGATGATGAAGTTATTAAAGGATCAGTATGTCTTTGATACAGAGCAGTATAGGCAAGTGGTAGCGCGTACGTACCAAAGAAGCAATGATTTTAGTAATGGAAGATGGGTACGCAATTTCAATGAACGGTTAATTGGTATTGCTTCGTCACGCATTGCCAATGAAGGAACCAATGATTTGTTTACAATTACAGTAGACGATATCTATGCTACGGGAAAGGAATATTAAATATGGACGAAGAAAAAGGCTACGTTGCACCACCTAAAAAGGATGCAGCCAATCATCAGGGATATGTTGTACCGCCAAAAAAAGACGAGGAATATATTGCTCCTCCAAAAATGAATTCATCTCAATCCAGTGAATATGTAGCACCACCAAAGGAAAATCAAGCGAATCATCAGGCAGAGTCAACTCCAAAACAAAGTAATGAAACAATCGGTCAATCGAGAAAAAGCATTGATGCAATCTATACGACAAATCAAACAGATTCCTTTTTTAAACAGTATTTTCATACGCCAAAAATGGGCTGGCGTTTTTATATAACAGGGTACCTCATTTTGATGTTTCTTTGTTATGTTCCGCAAACTTGGGAAAATTATCGATGGGCCAATCAACTGGGGGGAGTTGCTCAAGGAATCCCAGCTTTTATAAAGTTGCTTGTTTTGGTCGGCTATATTTTATTGTCTAACTATACCTATAGTTGGTTTTCTGATTATCAACGAGCTAAAGGTGGTGCTTTTGCTTGGTTTTTCACTCCTTATGGAAGCGTCAAAGCAGGACTGGCTTCTTCCGCTTTTTTGAATTTTCAAAAAGGAACGGTAAAGAGAGGCATATTTGGTGGTTACCAAGTGGATAGCCATGCATCTGTGGGCAAGAGTATGCTTGCGATGCTCATAATCATGATTGTAACCGAACTGCTAAAATTTATCGTGGCTATACCATTAGCTTTTCTTTCTCTATTTCTGCATAAGCGGACCATCCAAAAATATATTTCACTTATTGAGGAAACTGAGATAAACTATCAAGTGTGACAATTAAAAAAGTCCAATAAAAATGATAAAAAGTTTGACAAAAAAATAAGCTCTCAAGCTTGATATGAAGCTATTTCTTCAAAAATTATTGTTTTGCAACTGTCAAACTCCTGTGGTATAATCGGCTTTATTCATGTAGATACCTTTTTCATACTTATGGTTTTGTCGCTTTTAAGTATAACGTATCTATATGATTTTTTTGTTTACTTCTTTATGCATTTCATTTTACAACTTATCGAAAAAAGAAAGTCGGGAGTTTGTTGACAAGTGAGCAATCTTTTGTTACGGTATAAATGAAAACTAAATAAGATTTGTTAGGTGAGGCTCCTATACAAACATAGGCTACTGCCCAAAAATGTCGAGAGACGCCAATGGGTAGAACAGGAATTGTCGAAAACAAGGCTTTTCATAAGGTAGCTAAGATGTTTGTCTTTACGTTGTATAGTGCCAAAACTCAACGATTAGATCAACGTCTTTTTTCAGGTTGTTTTTGAATGAAATTAGAGAGGCTTTTCGCGGGGTTTTTGTGCGGAAAGTCTTTTTTTTGTGCAGTTGGCATCAATGACCGAACAAGGTGCGAAACCTATCGAACAAATCAGAAGTGAATTGAGGAGATCATTCACATTGAATGAACACCGATTGAAAAGGGGATGGAAACAAATGGATGACAGTAGTTCGAAACAAAAGGGTTTGCAGATAGAAAGGCAAGCTTGGCGCATCGTGTAGTCAAACGATCGTCAAGGATTTCCTGACTCTCTCCAAGCCCTGCGAATGAAAAAAAATAGGTCCGAACGATGCTAGAACAAACAGGCTGATTTGCAAAAGGCGATTGGCTAGCATTTGGATTGGAGAGAAGGAGAAAAACAATGGTAAGAAAAAAACAAATAAAACAACCCATGTCTTATAACCGATTGGCACGGCAACCAATCGAGCAACTTTTTACTATCTTTCAAACATCGCGCAAGGGATTGACTGAAGAGCAAGCCGTGAAAGCGCGAGAAACTTACGGCGAAAATACATTTTCTTATGGAAAGAAGCCCTCATTTTTATTAGAAATGCTCAAAGCCTACATCACGCCGTTTACTTTGGTATTAATTGGTTTAGGTGTGACGTCTTTTGTCACGGATGTTGTCCTCGCTGCACCTGGAGAGAGAGATTTTTTTGGAACGAGTATTATTTTATTGATGGTTCTTGTTAGTGGAACCATGACATTGTTCCAATCCGTGCGATCAAATCAAGCGGCTGACAAGTTAAAATCATTGGTAAAGGTAACCGCATTAGTCAGACGCGCAGGTCATGAAGCAGAAATTCCAATGGAAGAGATTGTTTGTGGCGATATTGTCAAATTATCCGTGGGCGATATGATTCCGGCAGATATCCGATTGCTTGCTACGAAAGATTTGTTTCTTTCTCAATCGGCATTAACGGGAGAAAGCTATCCTGTCGAGAAGCAAGCCGAAGCAGTCATCCACGAGCAAGCAGCGGAAACAACTTATGAAAACATGGTTTATATGGGAAGTAACGTGATTAGTGGTAGTGCGGAAGGAATCGTTGTTGGGACGGGTCAAGGGACGTTATTTGGTCAAGTTGCCGATTCATTAGCAAGCAAACCCGTGAAAACCAATTTTGAATTGGGCATTCACAAAACGTCGTACTTATTTATTAAGTTTATGGCTCTCATGGCACCAACTGTTATTGTGATTAATGGGTTAACCAAAGGCGATTGGATGGAAGCTTTTTTGTTCGGCTTGTCCGTGGCAGTAGGGTTAACCCCTGAAATGTTGCCGATGATTGTCACGACAAACTTAGTTAAAGGCGCAACGAGCATGGCTAAGAAAGGAACGGTCATCAAAAATCTTAATGCCATTCAAAATTTTGGGGCCATTGATGTTTTGTGTACTGATAAGACGGGAACGCTAACTCAGGACAAAATCATTTTGGAATACCATCTTGATTTGTTAGGCAATGAAGATGAGCGAGTATTGAAGCATGCTTACCTGAATAGTTACTATCAAACAGGGTTAAAAAATTTATTAGACGTCGCGATTATTGAAGTGGCAAACGAAGAATTGACTATAGAGAACCAACACTATGAAAAAGTCGATGAAATCCCGTTTGATTTCGAACGTCGCCGGATGAGCGTTGTGGTGGAAGATGCTCAAGGAAAAACACAAATGATTACCAAAGGCGCCATTGAAGAAATGTTACAAGTGGCAAGTGTCGTAGATTTGCAGGGGGAAATTGTCCCACTTACCGATGAAATCAAGCAAAAAATCCTCAAAAAAGTATGTGAATTAAATGAAGATGGATTAAGAGTAATTGGCGTGGCACAAAAAACCAATCCAAGGGTTGTTGGAGAATTCTCGGTAGCAGATGAATCAGAAATGGTCTTAATTGGGTATCTGGCTTTCTTAGATCCACCAAAAGAGTCTACCAAGCAAGCACTGGAGACATTGAGCCGACAAGGTGTCAAAGTGAAGGTACTAACGGGCGACAATGCTTTGGTGACTCGGTCTGTGTGCAAACAAGTCGGCCTAGGAACCGAAACACTCATTATGGGCGAAGAATTGGCTAACTTGTCCGAAGAAGAACTACGGCAAGAAGTAGAGCAATACAATGTTTTCGTTAAGCTGACTCCACAACAAAAACAACAAGTGACACGGGCCTTGAGAGCCAATGGTCATACGGTCGGTTTTCTTGGGGATGGCATCAATGATGCACCTGCCATGAAAGAAGCAGATGTGGGCATTTCCGTTGACACAGCTGTCGATATCGCTAAAGAATCTGCGGATGTCATTCTATTAGAAAAAGACCTCATGATTTTGGAACGGGGCATTTTGGCTGGGCGCGAAACCTTTGGCAATATCATGAAATATATTAAAGCCACTGCTAGTTCTAATTTCGGTAATATGTTCTCAGTATTGGTCGCAAGTATATTTTTACCTTTCCTGCCGATGCTACCCTTGCAAATTCTGTTTTTGAATTTGATCTATGATATTTCATGTATTTCCATTCCATGGGATCATATGGATGAAGACTATTTAGAAAAACCAAAACGTTGGGATTCTTCAAGTATTGGTAAATTCATGTTATGGTTTGGACCAACGAGTTCGATATTTGATATTACGACCTATGCATTAATGTACTTTGTTATTTGTCCAGCTGTGGTTGGCGGAAGCTTCCATACATTGTCACCTAGTCAACAGGTCGCCTTTATCGCTGTCTTTCATGCTGGTTGGTTTGTGGAATCACTTTGGTCTCAAACGCTGGTTCTCCATGCCCTTCGCACACCAAAACTGCCTTTCATTCAAAGTAGAGGTTCATTTGTGATGACAACAATTACTTCACTGGGCATCGTTGCAGGAACGATTTTACCATTTACTAGCTTAGGACAAAATCTTGGACTGGCTATTTTGCCAGCCAACTACTGGGCATGGTTACTTCTAACCATCGTTGCGTACCTCCTTTTGGTGACTGTTGTCAAACAGTGCTACCTACGTCGCTATACAGAGTTACTCTAAGCTTGGGGAAGGTGAAGGAAGAAGACTGAAGAAAAAAGAAACGCTTGGAAATCTATTTAATATTGTTACTCAAAATGAGTAATACCATTAAATGGTATCAAAAAAAATAATTGGATAAAAAAAGTTAGTCTGATTTGAAAACCAGACTAACTTTCTTTTTTATATTTTTCAGAACGAGCTTTAGACAAAGTGTCGATAAAAATCTGCCAGTCGCGTGAATCAGGAGGATTTTTCCATATGATTTGTTTCCGTATAAATTTTTTGTTTTCAAAGTCAGAAAGGTAGATATCTGTTCGGTTAGAAAGCTTGTATTCAATTTTTATCGGGAGAAGATAGAAATTTGTAATAAGATCCGCGATAAATTCTGAATACAATTTTCCCCTAGAAAAATGGATACAAATAGTGACTGTTGGCTCAAATTCCTTAATAGGGAAAAAATGATAGAGCAGCATCATAAAGTCGTAGTAAGAATTATTTTTTAGTTCATCGTTAAAAAAAGTATAGTGAGAGAGAAGTAATCGAATAAAATGATCATAGCTTACGAATAAATTTTGCATAATTGCCGATGAACCAATCGTTTCAAAGGATTGAAAAACAATTGGGAAAAACTTTTGACGCAAAATAATCCGTTGAAATTCGATATTAAATAGAGGATTCTCAAAAAAATCATCAACAGACACTTGGAAATAATTTGTAAATAAGGTAATGAATCGTCTTTTCTCATTTCCCAAATAAAGCAACAACTTTTCATCATCGATGGTAATGGCATCAATCATGCCTTGACAAAAGAGAAATAAAAGAAAGTGTGCTGGAGAATTATCTGAAATTTTTTCCCATCCTTGAGTTAAAGCAATCATTTTTTTAGAATCTGTGAGCGCTATTAAATAATTGAAACCAGTGGATGATTGTCGAATGATTGTTAAGATTAAATATAACTCTATTTTTGTTTTTTCTAATGGAGTAAGAGACCAATTGAAAATTGATTCAAGTATACGATAATACTCAACTGCTGCTTGCTTCATTTCATCTGGGAATAAATATTCATTCTCATAATAAACGGTGAATAGCAGTTGGTATGCAAGTAATTGTATCGTCGTCTCATCCCCTACAAAAACATCTTTTTCAATATAAATATTGTAATGAGATAAGATATGAATAAGCGTTTTTTGAACATTATAAGACTTGCTAAAGCTAATGTAATTTTCTTCACTAAATTCTTTTAAATTCTTATGGAGAAGTGTGGAAATAAACATTCGAAACGGTAACGAACGTTTAGCTAAATAGCTTTTAAATTTTGTTATTTTATTGATCGATATTTCACGATGTACAATGAAATTTTTCCCGTTTTTAATGAAAAGTTGCTGATTAAAAAGATTGTACCATGAATCGTTTAAGTCATTTATCAACGTATTTAGTTTGTATTCAGATAAATCTAAATAATTCTGCAAGTATGGGAGTGTTAACATGGATCCAACGTTATCAATTGCAGCCAGTTCAACTAATGTTAGCTGATAACGTTGATCATCCTCAAAAAAGTTTTTTATATCCATCTCTTTTCCTCCATGTAACTATCACGCAATACAAAAAAAGGTAGTTAGATATGATTTCCTTATGAATTTTTTAGAAATCGTAATAGATGGCGATGTATACAATATTCACTGTTATGTTTAATACTACTCAGATATCATGCGTTTTGAATACGATACAAGGCGTTGTTTATTTTATTTTTTGTTATTTTTAAAAAAAACAAAAATTATAAATAAAGGTAACTAATATATAATTTGTATTGTGAAGAGAGAATCATGTGTTCAATAATGAAGGAAATTTTTTGGGGAAAACGTATATTTGGGATTGCTCCACAAAAAATATCAAAATGGGGTGAAAGAAGTGTTTTTCCAAAATAAGGACGAGTACTTGGTTGCCATGCGAGAAGGAATTAAGTTTGATTTCATTAAAAAGAAAATGCCAACAGTATATAACTACTGGATGGATAAGGAAATGGAACTAGAAGAGTTACTTACAAAATATAATCCACAGCAATTGTGGTTTGTTATTCAAGAAATGATGTTAATCAATGCAAAATTTGTAATATTAAGAAATATCTTCCAAAATTTTGAAGATGATTATTATTATCAAGAAAAAGAACCTTCAAAAATTGACAGATATTATTTTGATCAGGATGAATTAATTCAAGGGATTGAGCGGGATAGTCATTATTACTATAAAGAGCTATGTGGATATCAAGTGAATGAAAAGGCACCTAATTCATTAATTTTTGGTAAGCAGGAGATTGTTGGCTAGTCTTGTTTTTGACGAATTTCCCAATGTTTTAAAGTAACAAGGTATTGAATGCTTTATAAAGATCATTGCAAAACGATATGTAAAATGACTATTTTAAAATAGTTTTACCATGGGAATAGTAAGCTCCTTGCTACTTACATCTATTATAATTTAAAAATATCTATGTATGTTAGGATTGCAATCAATAATATACATGAAGTTCGTTGCTAGAGTAAATTAAGAAATTGCTGAAAATTAGTCAGTCATTCTGTCAAGGTAATACAAAAATCCTCTATATGCTGACCCACATGGGGAAGATGACAATCGTTTATTTCACGCGATTGTCGTCTTTTTTTTGATTGTTTGTCTTTGAGTGACTCTTGGCGTGTTATACTTTCATAAAGGACAATGGTTTATTTTGGACGGTGGAATACGCATCATGCGCTGTTAACTGGCTATAGAAGAAGGGATGATGGCTGATGAATTGGGAAAAACTGTTTGCGGCGATTATATTGCAAAGAGGGTATGACTATTACTGTGAGAAGGCAGTCGAATTACTTGATGTGAATGAAAATGAAGTTCATGCAGAAGTGATTGGCTCGGATGAATATGAAGTTACCATTTCTTTTTTAAATGGGCAGGTAGCGGAGATGGCCTGTTCTTGTCCCTATGCTCAAGGTGGCAAACATTGTAAACATATGGCAGCTGTCTTGTTTGAATGGTCGGAGCAGTCTAGTGACAATGAATCGTCGGCTAGTGACCAATTTGCAACATCAATCAATCCAATGGAAAGTCAGCAATCTTCTACCGACTATTTCGAGGAAATTGAAGAATTGGTGGAAAAAGCAGATATAAATTATGTGCGCTCATTTTTAAAAACGATTTTGAAGGAGGACGACAGGTGGTTTCTTCGTTTTCAAAATGTGTTAAAGATGGAAAATGATGAAGTCGATTTGACTTATTATTCGTTGATTATTGAAGAGATTGTTGCTCAATTTTCGGGATATGATGATTTCATTGATTATAATGATGCGAGCGAATTTGCGTCGGAATTAGAGGATTTTCTTGCGGATGATGTGACCGACTTGCTGAATCGTGGCTATTACCAAGAAGCTTTCGAGATAGCTAGTCAGATTTTTGTTCTAATTGGCAATGTGGATATCGATGATTCAGATGGTGAGGTAGGAATGCTAGCTGAAGACATTTATCAATTTTGGCAACGATTGCTACGTGAAGCAAATTTGGAAGCAAAACAAATGATGTTCACTTGGTTTGTTTCGAATTTGGACGGTACGATTGTGGATTATCTAGAAGAATATATTGAACGCATTCTCTTTGAAGCATTTGATGAGCCTATTTTTATCCAAGAAAAATTGATTTTTGCCAGAGAAAAACTTGCGTATATCAATCAGAAAAAGAATGATTGGAGTCGTGAATACCATGTTGGAAAATGGGCTTCTCATTATCTAGCATTATTAAGCAAAAGCGATGATCAAGGAAGCCAACAAGAACTTGCCAGAATCTATCGTACGTATTGGTCGAATACAGACGTGCGAAAATTTGCCATCGGACAGTCACTTGAGAAAAAAGACTACCAGCAAGCACTTGAGATTTTGGATGAGTCCATGCAGTTGGATCAAGAAAAACGAGGTACGTTAGCAGAGTATAGCAGACAGAAAAAAGCTATTTATCAATTGCAAGGCAATCAACCAGCCTATCTTGCCCAATTATGGGAGTTATTGTTGAAATACACGCCTGGTGATTTAGATGTGTATCATGAGTTGAAAGAACAATATTCTACGGCAGAATGGGCGACGGAGCGAGAAAAAGTCTTTCAACAATTGCCTGTATCTGCATCTGCTCAAGTTGCGAAGATGTATCAAGAAGAGGGACTTAAGGATCGTTTATTGGCGTATGTGGTCAAGTATCCTGGTCTCGATGCGGTCTCGTGCTATGAAGATGAGTTAAAAGCAGAGTATTCGAGTCAGTTACTCGCGAAATACCGAAAGGAGCTAGAGCAAGCTGCAGCTTATACGAGCAATCGAAAGCAATATGCCATGTATGTTACCATTTTAAGAAGGATGAAGAAACTAGCTGGAGGATCAAAAGTAGTGGATAGCATCATTGAAACATGGCGGAAAGATTACAAAAACCGACGTGCAATGATGGATGAACTACGGAAGATTTGAGGGATGAGATGGCAATAGTTATTTTGAATATTGATTGAAATGCTCGTTTACAGTCAATTTTTTATTTCGACATAAAGGCACATTCAGTTCTAAAATTATCTACCTGAATTATTCATGAAATACTTTTTCCGTCGTTTCATAGGCAGTTGAGCCAATAAAAAGATCAGAAAAACGAACGAGATCCTCTCATAACGTGCCACTAAATAAAAATCGTACGTTATTTTAAAAAATGGATTGATTCTAGGCAGTACTTTGTCGGTCTATTTTTAGAAAAAGACTGCTAAATCAATAATTTAAACGACTGTATCCTCTGGAATACAGTCCAAAATAAACCATCATAAACATTTGATGAGGCCAAGTGAATCGCTATTCTTCTTGCATGCTTTGTTACCTTTGCGCCAATATGAATCAACTTAAATCGTAACGTGGCGATTGTTGAATTTCTTTCTGAATCTGGAAGTACAGTCTTTTTAAATAGATGAATCAAATTATAGGAGATGCAAGCTAACGCCATTCGCGCAGAGTTTTCAGTGAAAGTTGAGCTATCAGTCTTATCGAAATAAAAGCCGTTTTTGATTTCCTTAATGAAATTTTCCATAGTTCCCCGTTTTTGATAGAGAGCGAAGACAGTTTCTGGCGATACGTTTCTGAAATTTGAGAGAACAAACTCAAACCTTGTAAAGAGAAAACTGCCAGCATCACG
>NZ_JBHUMO010000033.1:0-61683 GCF_042685105.1 Enterococcus camelliae
TATTTAGTGGCACGTCATGAGAGGATCTCGCTCGTTTTTCTGATCTTTTTATTGACTCAACTGCCTATGAAACGACGGAAAAAGTATTTCATGAATAATTCAGGATATAATAAAACAATAAGGTTGGAAAGGAAGTCAAACCAATGTCACTTTTAATTGTATTATTTGCTGCATTAATGATTCCACTTGCGATGGCGCGCTTTAAGATTACAGCTGTGCCAACAGCAATTGCGGAAATTATTGTAGGAATTATTATCGGAAAAACGGGGTTTCAATTCGTTGAAACGACGAATAATTTATCGTTTCTCTCTAGCTTAGGGGTGATTATTTTAATTTTTTTATCCGGTATGGAAATTGATTTTAGCTTATTTAAAAGTAAATCATCTGAAGAAAAAGGAACGCAGCCGTTGCCAATGGCGATACTCTCGTTTGTTGTGATACTCGGGACATCCGTGCTATTGGCATTTGTCGTGAAATTTCTTGGTATGTTTGATAATATAATGCTTTCGACAATTTTGTTTTCAACGATTGCCTTAGGTGTCGTGATTGCGGCACTAAAGGAAAAAGAGTTATTAAGCAAACCTTATGGACAAACGCTATTGCTAATTGCCGTTTTAGGTGAAATCATTCCTTTGCTTGCCTTATCGGCATATGCTGCATTGAATGGCGGACAGTCGGAGCAAATCTGGCTGATTCTAGTGATTTTCTTGGTAGCCATCCTGTTACTGTGGCGTTTTCGTGGGATTTATGATTTTTTTGCAAAGGTTGATAAATCGACGACTCAACTCGATATCCGCTTGGCATTTTTTATCGTCTTTACTTTGGTTACTGTGGCTGAAACAGTCGGCGCAGAAAATATTTTAGGGGCATTTTTGGCCGGGATTGTGATGAAGCTCTTGCAACCAAGTGAAAGTACGCAAGAAAAGTTAACCTCAGTCGGCTACGGCTTTTTTATTCCAGTATTCTTTATTATGACCGGGGCCAAGTTGGAGCTAAGAAGTCTGCTTATCCAACCAGAAGCATGGTTGATGATTTTATTATTATTTGTTTGTTTTATGGTAGCCAAAGCAGGACTCTTTTTTACTATGCAAAAGGCCTTCAATCGCACCAATGCACTGGCCGGCGCGTGTATTTCTGCGACAACTATTACGTTGGTGTTACCAACGCTAGAGGTAGCAGCACACTTGGATCAAATTACGGAAGTCCAAGTAGGCGAATTTACGTTAGCGGCGGTCCTTTGTTGTATTCTTGCACCTATTTTCTTTAATAAATTTTATCAATCAACCGAAGAAGAAGAGCAATTAACCAAAGTGACTTTTTTTGGCACCAATGTGTTAACAATCCCTGTTGCTCAACAACTTGCAAAAGGCTGGTATGATATTCAAATGGTGACGGACGATCGCGAGCATTATGAAACGTTTCGCAGTGCGATGGATCATGTCTTATTTTTGGAAAATCGCGAAGAACAGACATTGATTGACAAACAAATCTTCGATGCTGATGTATTGGTGCTTGGGTATCGTGACGATGCCATTAATTATGAAATAGCTCAGCTTGCAGCAAAATATGAAGTCCCACGAGTGATTGTCCGCCTAGAGTCACATGACTTAACTGATACTAAGTACGAGCAGCTTCAAGCCAAGGGGGCGGAGTTGTTTAATACGTTCGATGTAAATATTAGTTTACTAAGGGAAATGATCGACTCACCATCCACACTGAAAATGCTGACAGATACGGAGTCAGGTCTATATGAAGTATCGGTAAACAATCGCCGATACACAGGGATTCCTATCAAATCGTTGCCATTTATTGAAGCGATTACCATCAGTCGTATTTACCGCAACAATGAATTCATTGCCCCCCGTGGAAATACAGTTATCGAACTGGGTGATCACCTGATTTTTACAGGTAACAAAGAAACAGTCAAAGAATTACGGCATTTATTGAGCTTAACGAATTAAAAAATTCCAATCATTCGATTATCTGCGTGATTAATGGTACACTAGGTTCCAATAAAGAAAGTAGCAAAAATTTGAGAAAGTCAAATGGCTTTCTCTTTTTCTGTGCAAATAAGACCAAAGGAATGGCATAATGAACACCAACAAACAAAAATCAATGTATATCCATATCCCATTTTGTGAACACATTTGTTACTACTGTGACTTCAACAAAGTATTTCTCGAAGGGCAGCCAGTAGATGAATATGTTGATCGTTTACTTGACGAAATTGAATGGGGAACAAAAAACAAAACCACCTCTTTTCCGACAATCTATATTGGCGGAGGTACACCAACATCTTTAACGGCCACCCAACTTGATAAGCTGTTAGCGGGAATTACCGAGCGAGTATCGCTAAAAGACACCAAAGAATTTACGATTGAAGCCAACCCAGGCGATTTGACGGAGGAAAAACTGGCAGTCATTCGAAACTATGGCGTAAATCGCGTATCGATGGGTGTACAATCTTTTGATGATCGCTTATTAAAAAAAATCGGTCGCAAACATTCGGCGCAAGATGTGACAGAAACCTTGCATTTACTGGAAGCGAAGGATTTTTCGAATGTGAGTATTGATTTGATTTATGCCCTACCTGGACAGACACTGGATAATTTCCGCCAAACACTAACGCAAGCACTGGCCTTTGATTTGCCCCATTATTCTCTTTATTCCTTGATTTTGGAGAATAAAACAATGTTTATGAATTGGGTGAGAAAAGGTAATATGGTCCTACCTTCACAGGAAGTCGAGTTGCAAATGTTTGAAGAGACAATTGACGCAATGACCAAAGCGGGCAAATTTCAATATGAAATCAGTAATTTTGCTACACCGGGTTATGAGTCTCAGCACAATCTAATGTATTGGGACAATGAAGAATATTACGGTTTTGGTGCGGGGGCAAGTGGCTATGTTGATCAAAAGAGATATCGGAATTTTGGGCCAATCCAGCATTATTTGAAGCCTTTACGCGAAGGAACATTACCAATCTATCAGAGTGAGTCTGTATCAAGAAAAGAACAAATAGAAGAAGAATTATTTTTAGGTTTACGAAAGTTAGCTGGTGTATCAAAGCAGGCATTTGAAAAAAAATTTGGCCAATCGTTTGATGAAATCTATGGAGATGTCGTGACCAGTCTTGTAGCAAAAGGCTGGTTACTAACAGATGATCAACGCGTCGCTCTAACAAAGCAAGGAATGTATGTCGGAAATGATGTCTTTGAGAAATTTTTGTTAGACAAGGAAATAAATTGATGCAACGAACAGTCTAAAATAGAAACAAAAAACCGATTAGCACTCTTTTGTTAAGAGTGCTAATTTTTTAAGGGGAATTTCTTGACATTCTATAGAGATGTGGTATATTTATAATTGTATTAGCACTTAGGTATATCGAGTGCTAACAAGGGGTGATGAAATGATTACAAAAAGACAACAGGACGTTTTACGTCTTATCATCCAGAACTATACCGAGAATGAAATCCCGGTTGGTTCAAAAAAGTTGATGGCGTCGGGAATTGAAGCAAGTTCTGCTACAATTCGAAATGAGATGAAAGCATTGGAAGAAGTTGGTTTATTAGCGAAAACGCACTCTTCTTCTGGACGTATCCCTTCCATCGAAGGATATCGATATTACATCAATCATCTTTTAGAGCCGATGACCTCATCAAAAAAGGATGTAGAGCAGATTAGACGTGGATTGAATCGTGAATTTCACGAGATTAATGATGTGATTCAATATGCGGCTACCATCTTGTCAAAACTGACAAATTATACTGCTCTCTCGCTGGGTCCAGACCTAACTGATCGTGTATTAACTGGTTTTCGAATTGTTCCTTTGAACAATCGACAAATCGTAGCAATCATTGTTACCGATAAAGGTAATGTTGAAAGTCAAGTTTATACGGTGCCAGCTAGTTTTCAGTCAACGGACATTGAAAAAATTGTTCAAATTATTAATGATCGAATGGTAAATGAGTCATTATGGACCGTTTATCAGCGGCTACGGACAGAGATACCTATGACTATGAACCGTTATTTCCAGTCGACAGATGGGATCCTAGACTTTTTCGAACACGTGCTAAGTAAAGCCTTCGAAGAAAGAGTGTACGTAGGTGGACGGATGAATTTATTGGATTATGAAGCCAATCAAGATTCATCAGCCATTAAGTCAATGTACTCATTTATGAAAAATTCTGAAGAGTTGACACAACTCTTTGCCTCAAGAGAGGGAAACTTCCAAATCCGAATAGGTGATGAAATTGGAGTAAAAGTACTTCATAATATGAGCTTAATCCAAGCAAATTACCCAATAAAAGATCACGGGTTAGGAACAATTGCCTTATTAGGTCCAACGAGTATGCCATATTCAAAAATGTATGGTTTGTTGGAAACATTCAGCAAAGAGCTCTCGCAAAAGTTAATAGGCTATTATCAAGAACTAGATCGATCAAATCAGTAACAGTTGAAAGGAAGTTTAAAAAGTGGCAGAACAGAAAAAACAAGAAGCAGAAGAACAAGAACTAGAAGAAAAAAATCTTGCAACTGATGAACAACAAGCTGAATCAACTGATGACAATGCTATGCAAGAAGAAGTTGATCCAATTTTATCAGAGGTTGAAAGCCTAAAAGAACAAGTTGATCAAATGGAAGATAAATTTTTAAGGGCTTCAGCTGAAATTGCAAATATTACTTCACGCAATCGTAATGAACGCGAGTTGTTACAAAAGTACCGTTCACAAGATTTAGCAAAAAAAATATTACCTTCGTTAGATAACCTGGAACGAGCGATGGCTATTGAATCAGAAGATGAACATAGTCAAAACTTAAAAAAAGGGATTGAAATGGTTTTAGAAAGTTTGCGTCATGCTTTAACTGAAGAAGGAATTGAAGAAATCCCTGCAAAAGGGGAAATTTTTAATCCGACTTTGCATCAAGCAGTACAAACAGTACCATTAGAAGAAGGACAAGAGCCAGATACGATTGTTGAAGTTTTACAAAAGGGCTACAAATTACATGATCGTGTTTTAAGACCGACCATGGTGATTGTTGCTCAATAGAAGTAATGATATAGATAAATGAATGAAGTAGATTAAAGGAGAGAATAAATTATGAGTAAAATTATCGGAATTGACTTAGGAACAACAAACTCTGCAGTTGCAGTCTTAGAAGGCGGAGAAGCCAAAATTATTACAAACCCAGAAGGAAATAGAACAACACCATCTGTTGTGTCATTTAAAAATGGAGAAATTCAAGTAGGTGAAGTAGCAAAACGTCAAGCAGTGACAAACCCTAACACGATTTCATCAATCAAACGCCACATGGGCGAAGCTGGCTACAAAGTTGAAGTTGAAGGCAAAACTTATACACCACAAGAAGTTTCAGCAATGATTCTACAATACATCAAAGGGTTTGCTGAAGATTATCTAGGGGAAAAAGTTGAGAAAGCAGTAATTACTGTTCCTGCATACTTTAACGATGCACAACGTCAAGCAACCAAAGATGCTGGTAAAATTGCTGGTTTAGAAGTTGAACGGATTGTCAATGAACCAACTGCTGCTGCGTTAGCATATGGATTGGATAAAACAGATCGTGATGAAAAGATCTTAGTCTTTGACTTAGGTGGCGGTACATTTGACGTGTCCGTACTTGAACTTGGCGATGGTGTTTTTGATGTATTATCAACGGCTGGTGATAACCATTTAGGTGGGGATGATTTTGATAACAAAATTATCGACTTCATGGTTGCTGAATTCAAAAAAGACAATGGCATTGATTTAAGTTCTGATAAAATGGCGGTTCAACGTTTGAAAGATGCTGCTGAAAAAGCGAAAAAAGATTTGTCTGGTGTATCAAGTACACAAATTAGCTTGCCATTTATCACAGCAGGAGCTGCAGGACCACTTCACTTAGAAATGACGTTAACTCGTGCGAAATTTGATGAATTAACAGCTGACTTAGTTGAACGGACAAAAGTGCCTGTACGTCAAGCGTTGAAAGATGCTGGCCTTTCTCAATCAGAAATTGATGAAGTAATTTTAGTCGGTGGATCAACTCGTATTCCAGCGGTTGTGGAAGCTGTACGTAAAGAAACTGGTAAAGAACCAAACAAATCTGTAAACCCAGATGAAGTGGTTGCGATGGGTGCTGCGATCCAAGGCGGTGTGATTACTGGTGATGTAAAAGATGTCGTTTTATTAGATGTTACACCTCTTTCTCTAGGGATTGAAACAATGGGTGGCGTGTTCACAAAATTAATTGACCGTAACACAACCATTCCAACGAGTAAATCACAAGTCTTCTCCACAGCGGCAGACAATCAACCTGCTGTAGATATTCATGTATTACAAGGTGAACGTCCAATGGCAGCGGATAACAAAACATTAGGTCGTTTCCAATTAACAGATATACCAGCTGCACCAAGAGGTATTCCACAAATTGAAGTAACGTTCGATATTGACAAAAATGGTATCGTAAATGTATCAGCCAAAGATTTAGGTACGCAAAAAGAACAAAAAATCACTATTAAATCTTCTTCAGGTTTAACAGATGAAGAAATTGATCGTATGGTGAAAGATGCGGAAGCAAATGCTGAAGCTGATAAAGCAAGAAAAGAAGAAGTTGATTTACGTAACGAAATTGACTCCCTATTGTTCACTGTTGATAAAACAACGAAAGAATTAGAAGGCAAAGTTGATGCAGAAGAATTAAAGAAAGCAGAAACAGCTCGCGATGAATTAAAAGCTGCGGTTGAAGCCAATAATATTGAAGACATGAAGGCAAAACGCGATGCTTTGAATGAAATCGTCCAAAACTTAACAGTAAAATTGTATGAACAAGCTGCTCAACAACAAGCACAAGAAAATCCAGAAGCAGCTCAAGGCGGCGCGGATGACGTGGTTGATGCGGATTTTGAAGAAGTAGATAACGATAAATAATATTGTTATTGAGGGAGCCAAAGTCATTCACTTTGGCTCTTTCTTTGAATTAATTTGCATGCCATTGTATAGAAAAATATGGTAAACTATTACAGTATGAAATAGAAAGATGGAGGGAAGCCAATGGCAACAAAACGTGATTATTATGAAGTCCTTGGAGTGCAAAAAGGGGCTTCGGACGATGAAATCAAAAAAGCGTATCGCAAGCTTTCCAAAAAATATCATCCAGATATCAATAAAGCGCCAGATGCCGAAGAAAAATTTAAAGAATTATCCGAGGCCTATGAGATTTTAAGTGATCCGCAAAAACGTGCAGCTTATGATCAATATGGACATGCTGGTACGAATCCCAATTATGGTGGAGCTGGTGGTGGCTTTGGCGGGTTTGGTAATGGTGGCTTTTCGAGTGCAGGCTTTGGTGGTTTCGAAGATATATTTGAGTCGTTCTTTGGTGGCGGCGGTGGTGGAAGAAGTGCCAACCCTAATGCACCTAGACAAGGAGCCGATTTACAATACATTATCGATCTTACATTCGAAGAGGCAGTATTTGGCGTAGAAAAAGAAATCAAATACAAACGCGAAGAAGTCTGTCATACTTGCGGGGGAAATGGCGCTAAGCCAGGAACTCACCCTGAAACATGTCATAAATGTCATGGTTCAGGTACGATTAATGTTGAGAGACAAACGCCACTTGGTAGAGTAATGAGTCGTCAAACATGTGATGTTTGTCATGGTACTGGGAAAGAAATTGCTCATCCTTGTGAAACATGTCATGGTACAGGTAGTGAAAAACAAACCCATAAAGTGAAAGTAAATGTTCCTGCCGGAGTTGAAGATGACCAACAAATGCGTTTAGCCAACCAAGGAGAAGCTGGGACTAATGGTGGACCTTACGGCGATTTATACGTTGTCTTTCGAGTTGCTCCTTCAGATATTTTTGATCGAAACGGATCAGAAATATATTATGAAATGCCGCTTAATTTTGTTCAAGCTGCCTTGGGGGATGAGGTACTTGTTCCAACTGTTCATGGGGAAATTAAACTGAAAATACCTGCGGGAACACAAACAGGTGCAAAATTCCGATTACGCGGAAAGGGTGCACCGAAGTTAAGAGGTAATGGAACGGGTGACCAACAAGTAACCGTCAAAATTATTACACCTAAAAATCTAAATGAAGAGCAAAAGGAAGCCCTGCGATCCTTTGCGAAAGCGTCAGGACTGAGCACTTCAGAACAACAACCTGAAGGATTCTTTGATAAGGTAAAAGATGCGTTTGGCGGAAAGAAAAAGTAAAAAACGAAATCGGGTCATTTAAAGAAAATTCTAACCATAAATGAGTGTTGAGGATCTTAACATCTATTATTTGGTTAGATTTTTTCTTTTGGAAGAAAATCAAAAAATAGCATATAGCAATGAGGAGTGTTCTTTTGAAAAAAGGATTGATGATTGTTAACCTTGGGACTCCAGATGAAGCGAATCCTAAAAAAGTAAGAGAGTTTTTGGCCTATTTTTTAAGTGACAGCCGAGTAATAAAGATGCCAAAACTATTTTGGAAGATGATTTTACATGCAATTATTTTAAGAGTTAGACCCAAAAAGTCGGCTGAACTTTATAAAAAAATTTGGACAAAGGATGGCTCACCTTTACTTGAATATACCAAAGCGCAAGCAAAGTATATTCAGCAACAACTACCAGATGTACAAGTTGAATATGCCATGTCTTATAGTACACCATTCATCAACGATGTCCTGGATTCCTTTATTGAAAATGAAACGGAATTTTTAACAATCGTACCGTTGTATCCTCAATACTCTGGCACAACGGTCGGTTCAATATTTGATACAGTTGCACAGTATTTCTTAAAAAGTGATAAAATTGTCAATTTTACTTTTTTCCGGTCATATTATAGTCATCCGATATATATTAATTACTATGTAAAAAAAATCAAAGCAGCCATCGCAGAGTCGCCAGTGGATGGGATACTTTTTTCCTATCATGGTATACCTGAACGGTATGAAAAAGATGGAGATAATTATCGAATGGAATGTCAAAAGACGACGGATTTAATTGTGGAACAATTACCTGAATTGGCTACCTATCTATCATTTCAGTCCAAATTTGGCCCTGGAAAATGGCTTCAACCTGCAACTTCTGATTGTTTGCAGGCTTTGCCAAGCGAGGGAGTGAAAAGAATTCTAGTCGTTGCGCCTGGTTTTGTTGTTGATTGTTTAGAAACAATTGAAGAATTAGGGGATGAAAATCGTCACTATTTTCTCAATGCAGGTGGAGTGGAGTACCGTTATTTGGCGCCCTTCAATGCAGACAAAGAATTAGGTGATCTGATTATTGACCTTTATACAAATCCAACCAAATAAGCGAAACAATTGCTCAGTGATTCCTCGGGAATGGCTGAGTGTTTTAGACTCTAGAATAGTTGATATTGTTACTCGAAATGAATAAGGATATCAACTTTTTTGTGATCGCTGATTGTAAAAGTAAGCTAGAGATTTAAAAAAGTCATTTGTACTGTTCGCAAGTGATACTATCTTAAGTGTATCGAAGTAGAAAATAGCCAAAAATTCTACTCGAAATTCATGAAAAGAAGAAAGACGAAATTGTTTCAAAAAAAAGGACGCTGCAAGAAAAGTTGTGCAGTGTCCTTTTTCTTCATTTAAATATTTAATACTTTGTTTAAGAAATCTTTTGTTCGTTCATTTTGAGGATTTTCAAAGATTTGTTGTGGGGTACCATCTTCTAAGAAATTGCCACCATCTATGAACATGACCCGGTTAGCAACTTCTTTTGCAAAGCCCATTTCGTGCGTTACAATGACCATGGTCATGCCTTGTTTGGCTAATTTTTTCATAACATTTAAGACGTCACCTACCATTTCTGGATCAAGTGCCGAAGTTGGCTCATCAAACAACATAATATCTGGATTCATGGCCAATGCGCGTGCGATAGCTACCCGTTGTTTTTGACCACCAGATAAACTTTCGGGGTACATATCTTTTTTTTCGCTTAAACCAACTGTTTCCAGTAGTTTGATTGCACGTTTTTCCGCTTCAGTTTTGCTCAGTTTTCCTAAATCGGTTGGGGCAAGAGTAATATTCTCTAGAACTGAGAGATGAGGAAACAAATTAAAATGTTGAAACACCATACCAATATGTTGACGAACAAGGTTAATGTCCGTATTTTTATCTGTTAGATCAGCACCGTCAACGATAATTGCTCCACTTGATGGGTCTTCTAAACGATTCAGGCAACGTAGAAAGGTGGATTTACCTGAACCAGAAGGGCCGATGATACATACTACTTCCCCTTCATTAATAGAGACATTGATGTCATTGAGAACAGTGTTATCGCCATACTGTTTTACTAAGTTTTCAACTAGAATTTTTTCAGCCATTTAGTTCACCTTCTTTTCTAAAACTTTTGCTAGTCGGGTTAAAGCGGTAATAACAATCAGATACATAACCGCAATAATAAAGTAGACATACGTACTTTGCAATGTGCTGGCAACAATAATTTTTCCAGTTTGCAAAAGTTCTACCACTCCGATAACAGAAATAATCGTTGTGTCTTTTAATGAGATGACAAATTGATTGACAAAAGATGGAATCATAATTTTTACAGCTTGAGGTAAAATAATTTTTTGCATTGTCCGACCATAAGAGAGACCTAAACTCCGTGAAGCCTCCATTTGACCAATAGGGACAGCGTTGATTCCACCTCGAACAATTTCAGCTATATAGGCACTGGCGTTTAAGGTCAATGTAATAATACCAGCGGCAAAATCAGGAATCGTAATACCAGTCGCGCCTGATAACCCAAAGAAAATGAAGAAGGCAAGTACCATCATCGGTATTCCTCGAATAATATCAACATAGATTGAAGCAACCACCCTTAGTGCTTTAACAGGTGCAACACTCATTAATCCGAAAATCACCCCGACAACTAATGCAAGAGCGAAGGACACCAACGCAAGAATCATGGTTTTTCCTAAGCCAGTTAAGAGTTGTTTGTAATTGTTTTTCAGAATGCCCCACATAGTAGAATTATCTGCTTTTTCCGTTTTTTCTTCGGAAGACTCACTACCTTCAGAAATATAAGAGTTAACAATCTTATCATATTCACCGGTACGTTTCATTTCAGCCAAGGCTTCATTAAACATTTCAATTAGTTCTGGATTTTGCCCTTTCTTTACAGCAAAGCCATATTCACCACCAGTTTCTTTCGCAATAGGTGTTGCAAGTTCTTGACCTTGAGAAATAGCATAGCCAATGACAGGATAGTCATCCATAATGGCATCAACGGCGCCAACTTTTACCGCTTCATACAATTGATCTGCTGCATCATAATTTTTGATCTTGTATCCATACTTGTCTTGATTTTCTTTTAGAAAATCGGCGCTCTCCGTTCCAACTTTTGCCCCAACCTTTTTTCCTTTCAAATCTTTATAAGTTTTAATAGTTGCATTGTCCTTTTTCACAGCAATTTGAATGCCGCTTTGGAAATAAGCATTTGAGAAATCAAAGGACTTTTTCCGTTCGTCGGTCATGGTCATACCAGCGATCATACCATCGGCTTGATTTCCCTCCACTGCTTGCACTGCCGCTGAGAAACCGATGTATTTTATTTGAATAGTAAAACCTTGTAGTTCGGCAGCTCGCTTCATCAGATCAACGTCAATTCCAACATATTCGTTGGCTGAATTTTGAAATTCAAACGGCGCAAATGCCGAATCACTTGCAATAACATAGGTAGCTTTTTTAGGTGTAATCTTTTTCATTTCCTCGCTGTTGGTTGAATTCTTATCATCGGTGTTTGAGGTAATGTAATTTGCAACAATTTGATCATACTCACCCGATGCTTTTAACTTTTTTAAACCATCGTTGAATTGTTTTAATAATTCGCTATTTTTCCCCTTTTTTACAGCAAAGCCATACGAGTTTCCTTTTTCAGGTTCACCGACTAATTTTAAGTTTTGCCCTTTGGTGATTGCATAGCCTAAGACAGGATAGTCGTCAAAAATTGCTTGGACGGTTCCGTTGTCACTCGCACCGTATAAACCTGTTGCGTCATCATATGTCTTGACGGAAAATCCATATTTATCTTTGTTTGCTTCAAGAAATGTGGCACTTTCCGTTCCAACTTTTGCCCCAACCGTTTTGCCCTTTAAATCATTATAAGATTGAATGCTTGACTCGTCTTTTTTAACGGCCATTTGGATGCCACTATCGAAATAGGGATCTGAAAAATCAAAACTTTTTTTGCGTTCGTCCGTAATACTCATGCCGGCAATCATACCATCTAATTGACCTGACTGAACACCTTGAATGGAACTGTCAAATCCCAAAGGACGGATATTGACTTTGAATCCTTGCTCTTTGGCAATTGCATTTAGTAAATCAATATCAATTCCAACATACTTTTTCGCGTCATTTTGAAATTCAAAAGGAGCAAATGTAACATCAGTTCCTATTTGATAGGTCTTTTCCTCGGCTGAGACGGTTTTTGTAGAAACTAAAAAAAGCGTCGTCATGATAGAAAAGAGTGTTAAGAAAAATAACCTTTTTTTCATTAAATAATTCCCCCTTATTTTCTTAAAAACATCAAAAAAATGTAAATGTTTTTAATAGATGGTTAATTATAACAAGAAGTGAAAGATTTTCAAAATATTTTCTGACATACCATGTAAGGAAAAGTGACAAAATAAAGTTGGTTGGTGAATGCTAGTTCTTGTTAAAAAATCATTCGGAAAAATAGCGAAACTATGTTCGCTATGGTACACTAGGTGCATGCAGTGATAGAAAGAGGAGCGTTGTTTATGATCGATCGAATCACAACCAATCAATTTAAATTAGTATCCGTTTATCAGCCTTCCGGAGATCAACCAGAGGCAATTAAGCAACTGGTAAATAATATTAAGGCTGGCAAGAAAGAGCAAATTCTTCTGGGTGCAACTGGTACTGGAAAGACGTATACGATTTCGAATGTGATTCAACAGACAAATAAGCCAACCTTGATACTGGCACACAATAAAACATTAGCAGGCCAGTTGTATGGGGAATTTAAAGAGTTTTTCCCGGATAATGTGGTGGAATACTTTGTAAGTTATTACGATTACTATCAACCTGAAGCCTATGTACCCTCAAGTGATACCTATATTGAGAAAGATGCTAGCATAAATGATGAAATAGACAAATTACGGCATTCTGCTACTAGTTCATTATTAGAACGAAACGATGTGGTGGTTGTAGCGTCTGTTTCTTGTATCTTCGGTTTGGGATCACCTTTTGAGTATCAAAAACAAGTTGTCTCGATTCGTGAAGGAATGGAAATTTCACGAGATGAGTTGTTACGGCGCTTAATTGATATTCAGTTTGAACGAAACGATATCGACTTTCAACGAGGACGATTTCGGGTACGCGGTGATGTCGTTGAAATATTTCCTGCTTCAAGAGATGAACGAGCGTTACGTGTTGAATTTTTTGGTGATGAAGTTGATCGGATTCGGGAAGTGGATGCATTAACTGGCGAAGTTTTTAACGATACAGAGCATGTCTCAATCTTCCCGGCCACTCACTTCGTAACCGATGAGAATCACATGGAAACGGCTATCAAGCAAATTCAAGAGGAGCTGGCGTTGCGCTTAGCATTTCTTCGAGAACACGATCAGTTACTTGAAGCGCAACGGTTGGAACAGCGAACCAATTACGATATCGAGATGCTTAGAGAAATGGGGTATACTTCAGGGATTGAAAACTATTCTCGTCATATGGATGGACGCAAGGAAGGTGAACCCCCATATACGCTTCTGGATTTTTTTCCAAAGGATTACTTGATGGTCATCGATGAATCACACGTGACGATGCCTCAAATCAGAGGCATGTATAACGGAGACCGTGCGCGCAAACAAATGCTAATTGATTATGGCTTTCGCTTACCGTCTGCTTTAGACAATCGGCCCCTTCGAATTGAAGAGTTTGAAGAGCACATTCATCAAATTATCTATGTTTCAGCGACTCCTGGTCCTTACGAATACGAACATACCGATACGGTCATCCAACAAATTATTCGACCAACTGGCTTGTTAGATCCAGAAATAGAAGTTCGACCAATCATGGGACAGATTGATGACCTTGTTGGAGAAATTAACGAACGAGTTGAAAAAAATGAGCGGGTCTTTGTCACAACATTGACGAAAAAAATGTCTGAGGATTTGACAGATTACTTAAAAGAATTAGGAATCAAGGTAAAATACCTACACAGTGACATCAAAACATTAGAACGAACAGAAATTATTCGCGATTTACGTCTAGGGGAATTTGATGTTCTTGTCGGCATTAATTTGTTACGTGAGGGATTAGATGTTCCTGAAGTTTCATTGGTAGCAATTCTTGATGCCGATAAAGAAGGCTTTTTAAGGAGTGAACGTTCGCTGATCCAAACCATTGGTCGAGCCGCTCGAAATGCATCAGGGAAAGTTATTATGTACGCCGACAAAATGACCGATTCGATGGCCTTAGCCATTGAGGAAACGGCCCGTAGACGTAGGATTCAGGAAGCATATAACCGGGAACATGGCATCACACCGGTGACCATTAAGAAAGAAATCCGCGATTTGATTCGTATTTCTAAAGTAGCAGAAGAAGTGCCAGCCTACAATACGGCGAAATTGAGTGACTTAACGAAGAAAGAAAAACGTGAATTAATTGTAAAATTAGAAGCAGAAATGCGAGAAGAAGCCAAAGCGTTACATTTTGAAACGGCGGCTACATTAAGAGATACCATCTTAGAATTAAAAGCTGAATTAAGTTAGGAGGACCCCGTTGGTGGCTAACGATAAAATAGTGATACACGGTGCACGAGCGCATAATTTAAAAAATATCGATGTGACAATTCCACGAGACAAATTAGTGGTTATTACGGGATTATCCGGTTCGGGAAAGAGTTCGTTAGCGTTTGATACGTTGTATGCTGAGGGCCAAAGAAGGTATGTTGAGAGTCTTTCGGCTTATGCTCGGCAATTTTTGGGGCAAATGGACAAACCAGATGTAGATAGTATTGATGGTTTGAGTCCAGCCATTTCAATCGATCAAAAAACGACAAGCAAAAATCCTCGTTCAACAGTTGGAACAGTCACTGAAATTAATGATTATTTAAGACTGATGTTTGCCCGCATTGGCCATCCTATTTGTCCAAATGATCATGTTGAAATAACCAGTCAATCTGTCGAACAGATGGTGGATGAAGTATTGGCTTTACCCGAAAAAACGCGAATTCAAGTAATGTCTCCAGTCATTCATGAAAAAAAGGGGCAACACAAAAAAGTATTTGAACGAATTCAACGCGAAGGATATGTTCGAGTGCGAGTGGATGGAGAAACCTTTGATATTTCAGAAATTCCTGATTTAGAGAAAAATAAGAAACATTCAATTGAAATTGTCATTGACCGCTTAGTTGTCAAGGATGGGATACGTTCAAGACTATTTGATTCATTTGAGGCCGCTTTGCGATTATCTGAAGGGTATGCGATTGTTGATGTGATTGGCGAAAAGGAATTATTATTCAGTGAACATTATTCTTGTCCTTATTGTGGCTTTACAGTAGGGGAACTTGAGCCAAGATTATTTTCATTTAATGCGCCATTTGGTGCTTGTCCGGATTGTGATGGGTTAGGAATGAAATTAGAAGTTGATTTGGATTTAGTAATCCCTGATTTTTCAAAAACATTGAATGAAGGGGCAATTATACCTTGGAATCCGATTAGCTCTCAATATTATCCTCAAATGTTAGAACAAGCATGCCAAAGCTTTTCCATTGATATGAATACACCGTTTCAAGAGCTACCGCAAGCACAGCAAGATATTATTTTATATGGTTCAGGTGAAAAACCGTTTCATTTCCATTATCAAAATGATTTTGGCGGCATACGTGATGTAGATGTTCCTTTTGAAGGTGTTGTGACGAATATCGCAAGAAGATATCAGGAAACTTCAAGTGATTACACGCGTGAGCAAATGAAGCTTTATATGACGGAATTGACTTGCCAAACCTGTCATGGCTATCGCTTAAATGAACAAGCCCTTTGTGTCAAAGTAGGGGGCATTCACATTGGTCAATTGAGTGAAAAACCAATCAACGATACGCTAAATTTTATTGAACAGTTACAATTGTCTGAACAAGAACAAACGATTGCCAAACCAATTATGAAAGAAGTTCTTGACCGGTTAAGCTTTTTGCGAAATGTTGGCTTGGATTATCTAACCCTTAGTCGTTCTTCAGGTACTTTGTCAGGTGGCGAGGCTCAACGTATTCGACTAGCAACGCAAATCGGATCCAATCTGTCTGGTGTTTTATACATTTTAGATGAACCGTCCATTGGGTTGCATCAAAGAGACAATGATCGATTGCTCCATTCACTAAGAGAAATGCGTGATTTGGGCAATACACTAATTGTTGTTGAACATGATGAGGACACGATGAGAGCGGCTGATTATTTGATTGATATTGGTCCGGGTGCGGGTGCCATGGGTGGAGAAGTAGTTGCTGCAGGAACACCTGAAGAAGTAGAAAAAAATCCCAATTCTTTAACAGGTCAATATTTATCGGGCAAGCGAAAGATTCCTGTTCCAACTGAACGTAGAAAAGGAAACGGGAAAAAAGTAACGATTTACGGTGCGGCTGAGAATAATTTAAAAGAAATTGATGTCGCAATTCCATTGGGAGAATTAGTAGTTGTTACAGGTGTTTCTGGATCAGGAAAATCAACACTGGTCAATCAAATTCTTAAGAAAACTTTGGCACAAAAAATTAATCGGAATAGTGCAAAACCAGGTAAGTATAAACGAATTACTGGATATGAAGAAATTGAAAAAATTATTGATATTGACCAAAGTCCGATTGGAAGAACACCACGAAGCAATCCAGCCACCTATACAAGCGTTTTTGATGACATCCGTGACTTATTCGCACAAACAAATGAAGCAAAGGTTCGGGGATACAAAAAAGGCCGCTTTAGTTTTAATGTAAAAGGTGGACGTTGTGAAGCTTGTCGAGGAGACGGCATTATTAAAATTGAAATGCATTTCTTGCCAGATGTGTATGTTCCTTGTGAAGTATGTCAAGGTAAGAGATACAATTCTGAAACGTTAGAAGTTCATTATAAAGGGAAAAATATAGCTGATATTCTTGCTATGACTGTGGAAGATGCGGTGGCGTTTTTCCAACATATTCCAAAAATTCATCGGAAATTACAAACGATTGTGGATGTTGGTTTAGGTTATGTCACACTTGGACAACCAGCTACCACTTTATCAGGTGGCGAAGCTCAACGAATGAAATTAGCCAGTGAGTTGCACCGAATCTCTACAGGAAAGAGCTTTTATATTTTAGATGAGCCAACCACTGGATTGCATAGTGAAGATATTGCTAGATTAATTACGGTTCTGCAACGGTTAGTAGATGCTGGAAATACCGTGTTAATCATTGAACACAATTTAGATGTGATTAAAACGGCCGACTATCTAATTGATTTGGGTCCTGAAGGTGGCGCTGGAGGAGGAACAATCATCGGGACAGGTACACCTGAACAACTAGCCGAAAACGATAGAAGCTACACAGGCTATTATTTAAAAAATGTGTTAAATCAATAAAACAATACGAATTTCCTATCTATAGCCGGGAAATTCGTTTTTTTATGGAAAAAAATAGCAATGATACGCCCGGAATGATATAATGGTATAATTGAACAAAAGAAGGGAGAGAAACATAATGGTAGATAGTTTAGAACTGGTTATAGTCACAGGAATGAGTGGAGCTGGAAAAACAGTTGCCGTTCAAAGTTTTGAAGATATGGGTTATTTTTGTATCGATAATATGCCTCCTTCTTTAATTCCAAAATTTTGGGAACTCATTAAGGAATCAGGAAAAATTACAAAAATTGCGCTAGTTATTGATATGCGTTCTCGCTCTTTTTTTGAAGAATTACAAGGAATGTTAATTGACATTGAAAATACAAAATTTATTAATACGAAAATTCTTTTTCTGGATGCCACTGATGAAGAGCTTGTCTCTCGCTACAAAGAAACTAGAAGGGCGCATCCCTTGGCTATGGATGGGTTAATCACTGAAGGCATCAAAAAAGAACGCTCATTATTAGCTGATTTTAAATCTCAGGCCACGTTAGTAATTGACACAACCACACTGACACCAAGACAATTGCGCGAAAAAATTAATGAAGAATTTCGTGCGGCAAGTGGAACCGGCTTTCGGATTGAAATGGTTTCATTTGGTTTCAAATACGGACTACCAATTGACGCAGATATTGTAATGGACGTTAGGTTTTTACCAAATCCCCATTATGTACCAGAATTACGACCGCTAACTGGCCTTGATAAACCGGTCTATGATTATGTAATGGCTTTTCAAGAAACCGAGGATTTTTATCAACAATTTAGTAAACTTTTGCTGACAATCATGCCAGGGTATGTCAAAGAAGGCAAAAGTAGTTTAACCATTGCAATTGGTTGTACTGGAGGGCAACATCGCTCCGTAGCACTTACCAAACGTATTGGCGACTTACTTGCAAAAGACTATCATGTCAACATCACGCATCGCGACAAAGACAAACGAAAGGAAACGGTGAATCGTTCATGACAATGAAAACGTATCGTTTAAAAAAACCACGTGTTGTTGTTGTCGGTGGAGGAACTGGTTTACCAGTTATTCTGAAAAGTTTGCGCAATCAAGGCATGGATATTACCGCTGTGGTAACAGTAGCTGATGACGGTGGCAGTAGCGGCGAAATTCGGAAATCAATAACCATGGCCCCACCGGGAGACTTGCGCAATGTTTTGGTTTCATTATCAGATATGCCCAAACTGTATGAAGATATTTTTCAGTATCGGTTTAAACAAGAGGATCATTTTTTAGCGAATCACGCCTTAGGAAATTTGATTATTGCGGCCATTTCTGAAATGCGAGGAAGTACGTATGATGCTGTCCAACTGTTAGCTAAAATGATGCATGTCGATGGGCATATTTATCCTTCGTCGGAAAAACCCTTGATTCTCCATGCTGTGTTTCAAGATGGGACCACGGCGATAGGTGAATCAAGTATTGCCAAAGAGCGTAAAACTATCGAGCATGTCTATGTCACCAATCAAGAAAATCAAGAAGAACCCAAAGCAGCTAGAAAAGTGGTAAAAGCTATCTTGGAAGCTGACGTGATTGTTCTTGGTCCGGGGAGCCTTTTTACAAGTATTCTACCAAATTTAATGATTCACGATATCGGTCAAGCAATTCAGGCAAGTCAAGCTGAGAAAGTGTATATTTGCAATATTATGACCCAAAAAGGTGAAACGGAACATTTTACTGATGCCGATCATGTTCGTGTCTTGCATCGTCATTTGGGGCATCAATTTATTGATACGGTTCTGGTAAATATTGAGAAAGTTCCAGAAGGATATATGGATTTCTCCATTTATGATGAATACCTTGTACAAGTGAAACACGATTTTAACGGACTTAGAGAAGAGGGCTGCCGAGTCGTTTCAACTGATTTTTTAGAGTTGAGAAATGGCGGCGTATTTCATGATGGTGAAAAAGTTGTTGATGAACTATTACGAATTGTTTATGAAGCCCGAGTCTAAGTTTTTAAGAAAGGAGGGATAGTGTGTCTTTTGCGGCAGATGTAAAAAAAGAACTAACCTCTTTGGAAGTACACCGAGAACATGCAAAGGCGGAATTGGCAGCCCTAATTCGCATGAATGGGTCATTAAGTATTGCCAACCAACAATTTGTTTTAAACGTTCAAACCGAAAATGCGGCCATAGCCAGAAGAATTTATTCACTTTTAAAAGACCATTATGGCGTAAAAAGTGAGCTATTGGTTAGAAGAAAGATGAAATTAAAAAAGAACAATGTGTATATTGTACGCTTAAAGCAGGAAACTAAGGCGATTTTGCTAGATTTGGATATTATGGATGGTATCATGTTCCATACGCATATATCAGATGAAATTATGGGCAATAGTCAAAAAATGCGTTCTTATCTAAGAGGGGCCTTTATGGCTTCAGGGTCTGTGAATAATCCAGAAACAAGTCGCTACCACCTTGAAATATATTCCATTTATGAAGAACACAATCAAGATATATGCGCGATGTTGAATTATTTTGATTTGAACGCCCGAACATTGACCCGGCGAAATGGGTATATTTCCTATTTAAAGGGAGCAGAACAGATTGCCGATTTTTTAGTTCTAATTGGTGCAACAAATTCTATGCTAAAATTTGAGGATGTCCGAATTGTTCGTGATATGCGTAATTCCGTTAATCGCTTAGTCAATTGCGAAACAGCAAATATGAATAAAACAATTGATGCGGCCAGCAAGCAATTGGAAAATATTGAATACATTGAGGCAAGAGTTGGCTTACAAGCCTTGCCAGAAAAATTGCAAGAAATCGCTGAGTTACGCTTAGCAAATCCAGAAGTGAGTTTAAAAGAGTTGGGAGATATGATTCCTTCTGGTGCAATCTCAAAATCGGGTATTAATCACCGAATTCGTAAAATCAATGATTTTGCTGAACAATTACGCAGTGGGAAACAATAGAACGAAAAAAGTTATCTAGGCAGAAACGGGATTTATCTCATTTGTTTGGATAGCTTTTTTACCTATTTTTGCAGATCGATTTTCTACGTGGGGCGCTTTTTAGTCTTTTGCCACTACTTGATATGCTCAAAAAAAGAACTAGTTAGAAGAAAGTTATTTCAGCGTTTTCGGTACAGTATTGTGCGTTAGTGCAATAATTGTGTTACGTCAGAAAAAGACTGGCTATTTTGAGAAAACTGTTCGTCATAGGAGTGCAACGGTTTTCCATTTAGAAGGGATTTTTTTAAGTTTGTGAAAAAATATCTTTATTTCTCTTTATAAAAAATTCACAATCTATTATACTAGTGAGTGAGAATAAATGAAGGTGATGAAAATCGTGAGAAGAAGAAAAACAATGGACGGCAATACAGCAGCAGCATATGTATCTTATGCTTTTACTGATTTGGCTGCAATTTATCCGATAACGCCTAGTTCACCAATGGCTGAACTGGTTGATCAGTGGTCTGCGCATGAGAAAAAAAATATCTTTGGTAATCCCGTAAAAATGGTTGAAATGCAATCAGAAGCAGGTGCGGCAGGTGTCGTACATGGCTCTTTAAAAACAGGTGCCTTAACAACTACTTATACTGCTTCGCAAGGCTTACTACTGATGTTACCGAATATGTATAAGATCGCGGGAGAATTATTACCTGCTGTGATGCATGTTGCGAGTCGGGCTGTGACAACGAACGCGTTAAACATTTTTGGCGATCACACAGATGTCATGGCAGCAAGGCAAACGGGTTTTGCTATGTTAGCTGAAAACAGTGTGCAAGAGGTTATGGATTTAGCTGCTGTTGCTCACTTAAGCGCGACTGAGAGCAGTGTTCCTTTCTTGAATTTTTTTGATGGCTTTCGTACCAGCCATGAAATTCAAAAAATAGATGTTTTGGAATACGCTGAGTTGGCTGAAATGCTGAATCAACAAAAAGTGGCGGAATTTCGTTCTCGTGCGATGAATCCTAATCATCCAACTGTTAGTGGGACTAACCAAAATCCCGATATCCATTTTCAACAAAGGGAAACCATTAATCCTTACTATAACCAAGTTGGGGAAGTTGTAAGAAGCTACATGCAAAAAATAAATCAGTTACGTGGAACATCTTACGATTTAGTCAATTATTATGGGGATACTCAAGCCACAGAAGTCATTGTTTTAATGGGTTCCGCAGCTCAATCTGTGGAACAAACGGTTGATTATCTAAACCGAAAAGGAAGAAAAGTTGGAGTAGTTGAAATTCATTTATACCGACCATTTCCTGAACAAGACTTGTTAAGGGCAATGCCAAAAACAGTCAAATCAATTGCGGTATTGGACCGAACGAAAGAACCAGGTGCTTCTGGAGAACCATTGTTGTTAGATGTCCAAAGTGCGTTTTATGATGCAGACGTCCGCCCAACGATTATTGGAGGACGTTATGGATTGGGATCAAAAGATGTCACACCGGATCAAATCATCGCAGTATACGATGAACTGAAAAAAGACAAAGCTGTTCAAAAACGACGGTTTACCATCGGAATTGAAGATGAGGTAACACATCTTTCTTTACCAAATTATCCGAAACTAGATTTGACTCCTGAATCAACGTTTCAGGCAAAATTTTGGGGATTTGGGTCTGACGGTACGGTGGGCGCTAACAAAGCTGCAATTAAGTTGATTGGCGATCATACCGAACAGTTTGTCCAAGGATATTTTTATTACGATTCGAAAAAATCTGGCGGCTTAACAGTCTCTCATCTACGTTTTGGACCGGAGCCAATCCGCTCCACCTATTTGATTGAGCATGCTGATTTCATTGCTTGCCATACGCCCGCATACATTCATAATTATGATTTAGTCGAAGGGCTAAAAAATCAAGGCACCTTCTTATTAAATACAACCTGGAACGATGAACAATTGGAAAAACTACTTCCAAGTCGTTTAAAAAGAGCATTAGCAGAAAAAAATGCCCATTTTTATACAATTAACGGGATGCAATTAGCTATGGACATTGGACTTGGTAATCGCATCAACACCATTATGCAAACCGCTTTTTTCAAATTAACGAATCATTTTCCATTTGATCAAGCTGTGAAGCTATTAAAAGCGGAAGCTGAAAAAGCGTACGGTCATAAATCACGGGAAATTGTAGAAAAAAATTGGGCAGCAATTGATCAGACTATTGAATTGTTGCATCAAGTAACGATCCCAGCACATTGGAAGACGGCTCCTTTGAAAGAAACCCGGAAAGCCTATCAAACAAGGTATGTAGAAGAAATTGTCCAACCGATTAATGCGCAAAAAGGTGATGGTTTATCCGTCGGCACACTGGTTGCCAACCAGATGACTAGAGGGGATATGCCATTAGGGACGACTGCTATTGAAAAGCGAGGCATTGCATTGGAAGTTCCAGAATGGATTAGTGACCGGTGTACAATGTGCAATGAGTGTGCTTTTGTTTGTCCCCACGCAGCAATTCGTCCTTTCTTAGCTGAGGAAGAAGAAATGAAAGAAGCACCAGCTGGATTCATTGTCAGAGAGATGCGTGGCAAAGATGGTCTATTGTATCGCATTCAAGTTTCAGTAGAAGACTGTACGGGCTGTGGCTTATGTGTGGAAGCTTGTCCAGCAAAAGGCAAAGCACTTGAAATGAAACCATATGATGAACAAAAACAACAAGCCATCAATTGGGCCTTTGCGATGACGTTAAAAGAAAAAGAAAATCCTGCTCGTCCAGGTACACTACTTGGCACTCAATTTGAAAAACCGTTATTGGAGTTCTCGGGAGCCTGTGCAGGATGCGGAGAAACTCCTTATGTGAAACTGTTGACTCAGATGTTTGGTGATCGAATGATGATTGCCAATGCAACAGGATGTTCGTCCATTTGGGGTGGCGCAGCACCTGTTTCACCGTATACAACCAATGAGTTTGGTGAAGGCCCAGCTTGGTCGAATTCACTATTGGAAGACAATGCCGAATATGGTTACGGGATGTTTTTAGCTAACCAAACAAGAAGAGATGCATTGGCAAGAAAGATGGCAGCCGTTAAACATTGTGGGTCACATGAGGCCACTCAACTGATGGAAGATTGGATTGCACACCGCTTTGAGAGTGAAGGAACACAACAAAGAGCCAAAAAACTGATGGCCATCCTTGAAGAAGAACGTTGGACGGTGCCAGAATTTGCAGCGCTATATGAGGAGAAAGATTTGTTTGTTAAAACAAGTCAGTGGATTATTGGTGGCGATGGTTGGGCCTATGATATCGGTTATGGTGGAATTGATCATGTACTTGCTTCAGGAGCAGACGTCAATTTGTTGGTGTTAGACAATGAAGTATACTCTAATACGGGCGGACAAGTGTCCAAGGCAACACCGATGGCTGCAATTGCCAAATTTGCTGCTGGTGGAAAATACATGTCGAAGAAAGACTTGGGGCGTATGGCAATGACTTATGGCAATGTCTATGTTGCACAAATTTCCTCAGGAGCGAATGCAATGCAAACCATCAAGGCATTTGAAGAGGCGGAAAAATTTCCTGGTCCGTCATTAATTATCGCCTATACACCTTGTATAACACATGGATTAGCTGGTGGCATGCGTCAAAGTCTCAAAGAAGCCAAAGATGCCGTTCAATCGGGCTATTGGTCCTTGTATCGTTATCATCCTGAAAATCTGGATCACGAAAAAGCAGCTTTGACTCTAGACTTCAAAAAACCTGATTTCCGCTTGATGCCAGCCTTTTTAAGAAGCCAGGTGCGATTTGCTTCACTAGAAAAACAGTTTCCTAGTGTGGCGAACCAGTTATTTTCCAAAACAATAAAAGATGCACAAAATCGATTCCTTGCCTATGCAGACATGAGCGGACAAGGGGAAAAAATTCGCTTGAAAATAATGGAACAGCAAACGCAAGTAGAGAAAGCTCACGAAGAACCTCTAGCAGAGCATCACAAACCGACGCGTACGCGTAAGGAAAAAAATGTTGATCCGGAAGCAGAGGCTAGACGACTAGCAAGACGTGCTGAACGACATGCAAAACGAAATCAGCAATCAGAAGAATAAATCAAAATAAGTTTCCAAAGAGTAGGCAACAGGAAAAGTTGTCTACTCTTTTTTTATACTCTTGACACCTTTAGTGTACTATGTATAATAGTACACGTAGACAATTCTTTGAAAGGGGGACAGGTCATGTACTTTGATGTAAATGATCCCAAGCCAATCTATGAACAGATTGTGATGGGAATAAAAAAAGATATTTTGTTAGGAGTCTATGTGTCTGGTGACAAAATTCCTTCTGTTAGGGAACAGGCAAAACTATTGGGCATCAACCCGAATACAATTAGCAAAGCATATAAAGAATTAGAAAATCAAGATGTGATTGTAACGATTCGAGGAAAAGGAACTTTTGTGAAAGAAACGCTGAACAGGGAACGTTCAATCAAAAATGAGGAAAAATTGCGTAAACAACTAAATGAATGGGTCATAGAAGCTCATTATGCCAATGTTTCCAGTCAAATGATTGAAAAGTGGATGAAGGAAGAATTAAGGAGGACCTATGATGATTATTAAAAAACTAAGCAAAAAAATAGCATCGCACCCCATTTTGAATGAGGTACAATTGACGATTCCTAAAGGGGTTATATGTGGAATTGTTGGAAGAAATGGTTCAGGAAAAACAACCCTTTTTCGGACAATTGTAGGTCACTATCAATCAGATGCTGGGGAAGTGCTTATTGAAGGAAAGAATATTTGTATAGATCCAATAATGAAAGAAAAAATTTTTTATGTTGATACTCAATTTCACCCATTAGACTTTATGACCCCAATTATAATTGGAGAGTATTATAACCTGTTGTATCATTCGTTTGATTTGGAAAGTTATCAACAGATGATTCAAAAATATCAACTACCAAATCGGCGTTTTCAACAATACTCGAAAGGTATGCAAGGGTTGTTGCTAGTTATTCTAGCCTACTGTTCGAACTGTGATTATCTTATTTTAGATGAACCACTCGATGGTTTGGATGTAATTATTCGTAAAGAAGCGACGGATCTACTATTAGATGCAGTGAGTGAGGGCACACGATCAATTATCCTTTCTTCCCACAATTTGGCTGAATTGGAAAAATTGGTTGATCAAGTCGCTTTTTTAAAAAATGGTCGGATTTCTCATACCGTTCATTTGGAAAACGAAAAGCAATTAACGAAGAAAGTACAATTTGTATTCCGTCAAAAGGCAATACCAGAAATAATCAAGCAACGCGGAACCATTTTAAGTGTTCAAGGTCGAGTTGTATGTGTTGTCTTTAAAGAATATACTGCTGAATTGGCTGAGCAGGTTGCTACGTTAAACCCTGTTTTAATCGAAGAATTACCGTTGTCATTAGAGGATTTATTTATTGAAGAGTTTTCACATCAGGATTATGAAAATGAAATGAGGGATACGAATGATGAAAAATGAGCTAACGGCATTGATTTGGAAGCGAACCAAATTAACATCACTCGCAATAGGGGGGCTGTTTTTGCTGTTTGGTATTTTTTGGGGTGTTGCGCAGACGAACACTTGGCAAGCAAATTACAAGTATGCCCATAGCAAAGAGGCCTTACAACAAAATGAGCAAGTCAAAAAAGAAATCGCAAAAATGGAAGATGAAATCAATCAAAAATATCATGAATTGGGTGATACGCAAGCCTTTTGGCAATATATCAATACCGTCACTTCCATTGATCAGGTTGTCTACAATAAAAAAGAAAAAAAGTATGAATTAAAGGAAATGTCCGATTATTACTTTAATTCATCGATTAATGATACTCTCTTTCAAGCAAATACCTGGATTGAAGGGAAATCTGGGGAAACAAGAGAAATTGTAGGTGCACAAGACATATTGAACTCTGGTTATTTTGTCATTGGTCACGGTGAGTTACATCAATTCCTAGGCAGACCTTTCTTTTTATTTTTTATTATTGCTGGCTTTATCAACTGCTTTATTGATTACAAGACCAATTTTGTTGTTCTGTTGTTTGGTTCTAAATTTTCGAGAAAACGGATCATTCGTACGAAAATTATCATGGGAACAATCGCTATTACGTTGTCAGCGACTGCAGCAATCCTTGGGAACTTGGCGATTGTTTATGCACGCATTCCACATCAATACATCAATATTTCATTGACGTATTTACTGGCTTTCCATGGTTGCATGCTGCTGATTGGATTGCTACTCTATTTTATCGCTTTGTTGGCTGGAACTGTTTGTGGACAATACATTACAGGGATTGGTTCGCTGATTGGCTTCATTTTTGGTCTTTCTTTGATCGTAAATAGTGCAACAGAATATCTGAGTTATCTGAACTCAGGTTCGGCTGGAAATGATAACTATTATGTTCGCAATCTCTATGGCTTATATCCAAGTTATCAAGCTTGGGGCATCATGAGTCTTGGAATAGTTCTTTTGATAATCCTCTTATATCAGACAACAGTCCATCTTTATCCAAAATTAAGTTTGGAAAATCGCAATCAGTTTATTTTATACCCCAAACTAAGATGGCCATTGACGATTTTTGCTAGTTTATTTAGTGCCTTTGCAGCTACGTGGGTCATGTCCTATACAAGGGCTAATCTGGATGACCAAAGTTATCAATTAATAATTCGAGATCAATTGATTTCAGCAGTGACCGTCTTTCTAGTTATTTTTATACTTTTCGTTATCTTAAACCATACAAGTAAAATTATGGATTTTCTTTACAGAAAGTTGAAACGAGCATAATGTCTGACTATTTTTTTTAAATTCTTATTCGCCACTTCTTTAAAATAGATGAATGCTTGTGGTTCTCAAGTCGGTTACTTGAGAGCGACAAGCATTCGTTTTGAAGAAGTTTTTTTGCTGTGATTGAAGGCGAAAGAGGAGTTGCTAAGTTTTTTTGAAAATGATGCATTTTCCATAAATATTGAAAAAGCCTTGTGTTATACTAAAATTATCAAGTCTGTAAGTAAAGGAAGGCTTCGTATGTCAATCAACTTATCAAACATTTTTAATTTAGAACATTGGGCACAATTTTTTTCTGTTGACATTCTGTCATGGAGTTTCTTCGTAAACATTTTAGATATTTTAGTTGTTTGGTTTATTCTCTACAAACTTATTCAATTAGTTAGAGGAACTAAGGCATTACAATTATTCAAAGGTGTAGCGATGTTTATTGCCACACGTTTCCTGGCGGAATTAATCGGTTTACATACACTATCTTGGTTAATGGATCAAGTCATCACTTATGGTGTGATTGCGGCTATTGTTATTTTTCAACCAGAAATTCGCCGTGGCTTGGAACATTTGGGACGTACAACCTTTTTTAACCCAACAAAGAGTGAAAAAAAGCAAGATGAACAAATGGTTTTAGCTTTTGATAAAGCGATTCAATACATGGCAAAGCGAAAAATTGGTGCATTGGTAACAATCGAACGCAATACTGGATTAGAAGAATACATTGAAACGGGAATTCCGCTAGATGCTGATATAAGCGGCGAATTATTAATTAATATTTTTATTCCGAACACACCTTTGCATGATGGTGCAGTGATTATTCGAGATGGAAAAATCAGTGTATCTTGCGCGTATTTACCATTGTCTGAAAGTTTGTTAATTCCTAAAGAATTTGGAACGCGGCATAGAGCTGCAGTAGGTGTTTCAGAGGTAAGTGATGCAGTTACCTTTGTTGTCTCTGAAGAAACAGGGGATGTGAGCATTACATTGAATAACCAGTTATTACCAGGACTTTCACGTGAAGAATATCTGGCAATTTTAAGAAGAGAATTAGTACCAAAAGAAGTGAAAGCTGGCAAAAAACCTTTCTATAAAACATTTTACGAAGAACTAAACCGATTGAGTAAGAAGGGAGATCGGTGAAATGTTATTCAAAAAGCGAAAAACCAATCTATTTTATAGTCTAATTGCCCTTTTGTTTGCAATTGTTCTTTTTTTTAATGCAAATGGGTCGTCCTTACAAAAAAATATTATTCCTTCATCAACAAGTTATGAAGAACTGGTAAAAGATGTTGCTATCCAACCTATCTATGATTCAGATGCCTATTTTATTCAAGGATTTAATACAACGGTTTCCGTTAAACTAACAAGCGATAATCGGGTACAACTGAATACAGAAAAGAATCAAGAAACACGTAATTTTCGAGTGGTTGCGGATTTATCAAAACTGTCAGTCGGTACACATGAGGTGCCGTTAAAGGTTCAAAATCTAAGTAGCGGTGTGACAGCAACGATCGAAACCAGAACGATTACAGTCACCATTGAAAAAAAAGTGACCAAAAAAATCAAAGTTTCCGCTTCCATTTCGAAGGACCATTTGCAAGAAGGCTATGAATTAGGTAAAATAACTGTCGAACCGAGTGAAGTTGAAGTAACAACCGGTGAAGATACCTTGAAAGAATTGTCTAGTGTAGAAGCTTCTTTGGGTCATTTAGCAAATCTAAACAAAGATACTTCAACTAAGGCAAGTGTGGTTGTCTTGGATAAAAATGGGGAAAAGTTACCTGCAATTATTAATCCAGAGCAAGTAACAGTAAACGTAAGTGTCAATGCACCTACAAAAGAAGTACCAGTGAACGTTGTGGCATCGGGGACAATGGCTAGTAACGTATCAACGATTATCTATCGGACTGATCATGATACAGTTGAATTAACCGGTACGCAGGCTTCATTGAATGAAATTGATCGAATTTCATTGCCAGTCAATATTCAAAATGTCACAACAACCACTCAGGTTGAAGTGGTTGTTCCTGTAAAAGAAGGTGTTACAGCAAATCCAGAATCAATCTGGGTGACGATTGTACCTACGCTGAAGCAATCAACGGATTCCAGTCAAACAAGCGAATCCACGACAGCGACAAGTAGCTCACGGTCAAATAGCTCGCAATCAAGTAGCAGTAATGAACAATCAACGACTTCAAGTACAACAAGCGAATCAACGAATCCCTAGAATAGGAGAGGAACAGTAAGATTATGGGTAAATATTTTGGAACTGATGGTGTTCGAGGAGAAGCAAATAAAGAATTGACACCAGAACTAGCATTTAAATTAGGAAGATATGGGGGCTACGTTTTAAGTCAGCACGAATCCACCGATACACGTCCAAGAGTTTTGGTTGGTCGTGATACGCGAATCTCTGGACAATTATTGGAATATGCGCTAATTGCTGGTCTATTATCTGTTGGGATTGAGGTCTTTCAATTGGGAGTGATTTCAACGCCAGGAGTTGCTTATTTGACACGTATGCAAAAAGCAAGCGCTGGTGTGATGATTTCGGCTTCCCACAATCCGGCCCAAGATAATGGCATTAAATTTTTTGGTAGTGATGGTTTTAAATTAGTTGATGAACAAGAAGCTGAAATTGAAGAACTGTTAGAGCAAGAAGGGGATACGCTGCCAAGACCTTCAGCTGATGGATTGGGTACAGTAGATGAGTACCCAGAAGGACTTCTTAAATATTCACAATTTTTACAACAGACAGTTCCTGGGGATTTAGCTGGTTTGACAATTTGTATCGATGCTGCAAATGGCGCAACTGCTTCGAGTGTCAACCGCTTATTTGCCGATTTAGAAACCGATTTTTATACGATGGGCACTTCGCCAGATGGCTTAAATATTAACGATGGTGTTGGTTCTACGCATCCGGAAAAATTGGCGCAATTTGTTGTTGAAAAACAGGCCGATGCCGGACTTGCTTTTGATGGCGATGGCGATCGGGTTATCGCAGTTGATGAATTAGGGAATATCGTTGATGGTGACAAAATTATGTACATTTGTGCCAAATATTTAGCTGAAAAAAATCGTCTAAAACAAGATACGATTGTAACGACGGTTATGAGCAATCTTGGCTTCCATAAAGCAGTTGAAGAAATTGGGTTAAAAGATGTGATTACAAAAGTCGGCGATCGCTACGTTGTCGAAGAGATGCGTAAAAATGGCTACAATTTTGGTGGCGAACAATCTGGTCATATGATTTTCTTAGATTTCAATACGACTGGTGATGGGATGCTTTCAGGTATTCAATTATTGCATATCATGAAAGACACAGGGAAAAAACTCTCAGAGCTAGCCAGTGAAGTGACCATCTATCCTCAAGAATTGGTTAATATACGTGTGTCTGATAAACACGGAGCTTTGGAAAATCCGCAAATTAAAAAAGTTATCGAGGAAGCGGAAAACGAAATGGATGGAAAAGGTAGAATACTTGTTCGGCCTTCAGGTACTGAACCATTGCTACGTGTAATGGCGGAAGCACCAACTGATGAATTGGTCCATTATTACGTTGAAAAAATTTCTAAAGTGGTGCGAGAAGAAATTGGTCTAGCTGAATAAAAAATGGATTGAGGGTGTAAAACAGTTGTTTGCACCCTTTTTTTTAAAGGAGGATTTCATTTATGCGTGGAAAACAAAAACGTTCACTTGTGATTGGTGTCTTACTAGTGATTTTGGCCGTTGGTGGCTATTTTGTTTACCAGGTCATTGAGCAAAAAAAGGAATTAGCTGAAAGCCAGAAGCAAGTGACTCGTTTTGTAGAAACACTCACTTCTCAAAAATTTTCGACAATGACGTCATTGCTTAATGAATCAGCTGTAAAAAAAGCCGGGTACACAAAAAAAGAAGTTGAAGAAAAATATCAAAATATCTACAACGGCATCGGTGTGTCAAAGGTTACAGCGAAAAATCAATCAGTCAAAAAAACAGAGAAACATACCTATGATTTTCAGTATGTCTTAACTTTTTCAACTGATTTAGGGAAAGTAAAAGATATAGCTTACAAGGGGACGATTCAAAAAACAGAAGGAATCTACCAAATCAATTGGAAACCATCTTTGATCTTTCCAGGAATGGAGGGTCAGGATAAAGTAGCAATTACGACTGATTACGCTACTAGGGGAGAAATTCTGGATCGAAATAAACAAGGACTAGCAGTCAATCAAGAATTAAATCAATTGGGTGTGATTCCCGGAAAACTTGGTACAGGGGACGAACGGACGACGAACATTCAAGCCATCGCCACACAATTTAATTTGACACCAGATGCCATTCAAGCTTCATTGAATCAAAGTTGGGTTACGGATGAGACCTTTGTTCCTTTAACGATTTTGTACGATGGCGTTCCAAGTACATTGCCAACGGGGACGACAGTTCAACAAGTTTCAGGTAGATACTATCCTCTTGGAGAAGCAGCAGCTCAATTAATCGGGTATGTAGGGGATGTTAACGCTGAGGATATTAAAAAAGACAGTAATCTAGTTTCAGGGGAAACAATTGGTCGTTCGGGTTTAGAGATGACTTATGATGATAAACTACGGGGAACGGATGGCGGGAGCTTGACCATTACTGACAAAAATGGGAAAGAAAAGTCGGTTCTTTTGAAACGTGAGAAAAAAGATGGAGAAACAATTACGCTAACGATTGATGCGAATGCACAAAAATTGGCTTATGAAAATCTTGGTGGACAAAAGGGAGCGACAGTTGTAACCATGCCAACAACTGGCGATTTATTAGCCCTAGCTAGCTCACCTAGTTTTAACCCGAATAAAATGGCAAATGGTATTTCAACAGCTGAATATCAATCTTATGCGAATAATGAAGGTAAACCGTTCATCAGTCGATTTACAACTCGTTATGCACCGGGTTCGACGTTTAAAATGATTACTGGTGCTATTGGCATCGATGCTGGTACACTAGATCCAAATGAGTCGTTAGCTATTTCAGGATTGAAGTGGCAAAAAGATAACTCGTGGGGCTCCTATAAAGTAACTAGAGTGAAGGAAACCGACCAAGTGAATCTATATGATGGGTTGATTTATTCGGATAATATCTATTTTGCACAACAGACCCTTAAAATGGGAGAAGACAAATTCCGTGAAGGACTAAATAAATTTATTTTTGGTGAAAAACTCGATTTGCCACTTTCGATGGAGCCAGCCCAAATATCGAACAAAGACCATTTTTCAACGGAAGTTCTTTTAGCAGATACAGGTTATGGACAAGGACAACTACTCATTAGTCCAATTCAACAGGCAACCATGTATTCTGTTTTTGCAAATGAGGGAACGCTTGTCTATCCTAAACTGTTACTCAACCAAGAAACGAAAAAGAAAGAAAACGTAGTCAGTGCTAATGCAGTGAACAATATCGGTTTAGACTTACGTGCATATGTCACTGATCCAACAGCGTTTGGCTATAGCCTGAATGCTTTAGGAATTGACATTGCTGCTAAAACGGGTACTGCTGAAGTCAAGCAAAGCCAGGATGATACAAGTGGAACTGAGAACAGTTTTTTATTAACCTACGATTATGCGAATCACAATTATCTGACGCTAAATATGTTTGAGGGAAGTACGGAGGATTGGACAGCCATTAAACATGTGGATTCATTGCTAACGTACCTCAACGACACATACAAATAACCACTGAATGGTTCTACAAAGGAGAAAAAATGGAAATATTGCAAACAATGACGTTTGGTCAGTTAAAAGAGATGGTTGCTAAATTAGAACAAAGCGGTCTAACGAATGAAACAAAGGTATTCATTGATACAGGGTGGGATAGTTTACAAGAAGTTGATCCATTAGCAATAAAAGTTGTCCAAGCTGCGCCTTTTCAAATTGAGGATGTCCTAACCAAAGAGCAATACGGTGGCTATGTTCGCGAAGAAAAACGGCACACGCAACAAACAGTCGGGGAAAATGAAACAGTGATTGTCATTGAACAATTTTACTAAAAAATAGTTAAGGGGGAAGTTATGAATAAGAGAAGATGGATTGGGATTGGAATTGCCGCTGCATTATTAGGTGTGTCATTGGTAACGAGTGGATTGAAAAAACAAGAGAAAACCGATAAAGAAAATACGTTGACGAATATGGAGCAGCTTCTTTATGGTTCCGGTCAATTAGAAGAAAGTGTGTTAGAAGAAGGCAATGAAGAGAAACGAATTGTGCAATTGACGGTAGATGGCACGATTACGGATACTGGCGAATCAAGTAGTTTATTTTCTACAGCATCTTACAATCACCAACAATTGCTAAATGAATTAAAAGAAATTCAAAAAGATTCCACCATCAAAGGTGTTTTGTTGGTTGTTAATTCTCCAGGTGGAGGGGTTTATGAGAGTGCGGAAATTGCTAAAGAAATCGCAAAGGTTCAACAAAAAGGCAAGCGACTTTATGTATCTATGAAGAGTATGGCAGCAAGTGGAGGTTACTACATTTCCGCATCTGCAGATAAAATTTTTGCTACAAATGAAACCATTACCGGCTCTATTGGGGTGATTTCTTCCAACTTAAACTATAGTGGATTATTAGAAAAATTAGGCATAAATGATCAAACATACAAAAGTGGTGCATTAAAGGATATGAATTCTTCTGTTCGACCAGCTACGGAAGAAGATAAAACCGTCATGCAAGCTTATATTGATAGTGCCTATAATCGTTTCGTAGAGATTGTGGCAAATGGTCGTCATTTACCTGTTGATACAGTGAAAAAAATAGCAGATGGTCGTATTTACGATGGAAGTCAGGCGGTAAAAAATGGCTTGGTTGATGAAATTGGCTACCAGGATGACGCATTAAAAGCATTGAAAAAGGAAAACAATCTGAAGGATGCAGAAGTCTTTCAATACAATGTATCAGCAACGGGCTTTGCTTCAAGTTGGTTGGGTTCTAGCTTAGCGGAAATGCAAGGCTTGAAACAATCAGATTCTTCTAGAATCATGTCTATTGTTGAAAGTATTGGAACGCCAGAAGCACCCAAACCAATGTATTATTACGGAGGTGAATAAGGATGACTCGCTATCGATCAGAAGACAACAACGAATTTTACCAACAACTGATAAATAAACGGAAACCTGCGCCTATCCAAGGTACTTCACTCAAACAAGCACAAGAAAAATGGTCAGGCTTGAATCCAGAAAACTTCCACAAAGAACCCGATTTTCCGACTTATTTCTTTGTTGGTTTTTGGATTCGTATGTGGGCATTTCTCATTGACTTGCTATGCATCAAAGGCATTACTGTCGCGACAATTGGCTTCTTTGCTCGTTTTCAGATTTTAGAGCCAAACAATTCTCTTTTAAGCATATACGGTCTTTTAGCTGCTGGACTTTACTATGGTTATTTTATTTTACTGACAAAATACAATCATGGGCAAACGATTGGTAAAATGATTTTCGGGATTCGCGTGGTTTCGTTAGTAGATGCTGAACTCACTTGGCAAACAGTGCTGATGAGGGAAGGAGTTGGCCGCTTTATCCTAAGTTTCCCTTGGGTTGGGTTATTGGGTTATCTCCCTATTTTAGGAACAACGAAAAAACAACAATTGGCTGATTATTTTAGTGAAACGTCAGTGGTTTCTTTAACAACCTTGTCTGCATTTTCTCATCGCCAAGAGGTGTTATCCGCGGATGAATCTTCTCAGATAGCTCATGAGGAAATGAGTTACAATGGCTAACAAAATAGATGAGCAAGCGTATCAAGAAGCAGTTCAGTTAGCGAATCGTTTGATTATTGAAAAAAAATACCAAGAAGCTTTTCCTTTTTTAAAAAAGTGGTATGAACAACAGCCAACTTGGCAGTTCAATTATCTGCTCGTGCAGGTTTGCTTTTTGCAAGGAAATTTTACGGAGGCATTAACCTATGCGAAAGAATGGCTGGATGAGTACCGTGAAACCACACAGGGAAGGATGCTGTATCTACAGGTTATCTTAATGAACCAACAGTTTCTTCAAGGATGGATTTTTCTATACCCACTAGCAACAAGCTTTAACTTAGGAGAGGAACGGGAATTTTTAGTGAAAATGGAAGAACTGCTTGCTTCTAATTCTCCCCAATTTTTAAACGAGAAACGAGAACAATTAAGGAATTTTTTGGCAATGGATCAATACGTTCATTCGACAGCATTTAACAACTGGATGGTCGGTCTGACGTCAACACAGTTTCGAGAAATTGTTGTGCCAGCGATACAAGAGCCAACCAATAGCTCTTGTATCGCTAGAATCTGTGAAATTCTCGTAAAAATAGGTGCAGATGAGACAATCAGCGTTTATGACATTCTAACGCATCAAACGCGATCAGTTGAATTTGGTAAACTTGAATTGCTTGAAAAGACAACGATTTTTGAGAAACTTGCACAAACTATTGCTGATCAGGTGACGAAAGAGCCATCTTTAGAAGAAAGTGTTTTGCAAGAACTATTGGGGCATTTTGCTTATTGCTTTCCATTCCTGCCTGATGAAAATGAATTGGTAGATTGGGTTACCGTTTATTTGGCGGATTTTTTACAAGTACCGCTAGCCAAGAATGATACCCAAAAGGAAAAATGGCAAGTGATAGCAGAAAAGAAACAAAAAATTAGAAACTACTTTGCAAAGGCACTAATGTAAGAGAATTTTGTTGCACTTTTTACTCAATATGTTTACAATTTCTTGTCGGTAGTGTACTATTTAAAGGTATGCATGAAACTATTTCATATAACAATATACTTAGATATTCGGAGGGAATTACATGACTGCAAAATGGGAAAAAAAAGGCACCAACGATGGTGTATTGACCTTTTCAATTGCAAATGAAGAAATTCAAAAAGGATTAACAACTGCATTTAACAAGGTAAAGGGACAATTAAATGTACCTGGATTTCGTAAGGGAAAAGTATCACGTACAGTTTTTAACAAAATGTACGGAGAAGAAGCTTTATACGAAGATGCTTTAAACGCTGTCTTACCAGCAGCATATGAAACAGCTGTTTTAGAAGCTGGCATTGATCCTGTTTCACAACCTAAGATTGATGTAAAATCAATGGATAAAGGTGAAGCTTGGACGATTGAAGCCGAAGTAACTGTGAAACCAGAAGTGAAATTAGGCGAATACAAAAACTTAACTGTAGCAAAACAAGATCGTGATGTAACAGAGGAAGATGTTGAAAACCGTTTGAAAACTGTTCAAGAACAACAAGCTGAGTTAGTTTTAAAAGATGAAGCAGCTGAATCAGGTGATACAGTTGTAATCGATTTTGAAGGTTTTATCGGCGAAGATGCTTTTGAAGGTGGCAAAGGTGAAAACTATTCACTAGAATTAGGTTCAGGCTCATTTATTCCAGGGTTTGAAGATCAATTAATTGGTCATAAAGCTGGCGATGCATTGGATGTTACGGTAACATTCCCTGAAGACTATCAAGCAGAAGATTTGGCTGGCAAGGAAGCAATTTTCAAAGTGACGGTTCATGAAGTGAAAGGCAAAGAACTTCCTGAATTAGATGACGAGTTTGCAAAAGATGTTGATGAAACTGTTTCATCACTAGAAGAATTAAAAGAAAAATACCGCACTGAAATCAAAGAGTCTAAAGAAAAAGCAGCCAAAGAAGCTGTTGAAGAAGGTGCGATTAAACAAGCGGTCGCAAATGCTGAAATCGTTGAATTACCACATGTGATGGTTCATGATGAAGTTCATCGTGCAATGGATGAATTTTTAAACAATATGCAACGTCAAGGAATTGATCCTCAAATGTACTATCAATTAACTGGCACAACAGAAGCAGATTTGCATCAACAATTTGAAGGTGAAGCGGACGAACGTGTTAAAACGAACCTTGTAATTGAAGCTATTGCAAAAGCTGAAGCACTTGAAGCAACTGAAGAAGAAATCGCAAATGAAATCAAAGAACTTTCTGAAGCATACAATATGCCAGAAGCACAAATTAAACGTGTATTGACAGAGGATATGTTAAAACATGACGTAACAATGAAGAAAGCAGTTGACTTAGTTACATCATCTGCAGTTGAAGCATAAGTCTTTGAATCAGAAAACTGTTCAATAGTTTCTATTGAACAGTTTTTTTAAAAGGACCTATCAAAAAATGACGTTTTTTCCTTTTTGATAGAAATATGCTATGATTAATGAATAGAAAATGAAGGAAACTTGTTAAATACCATAAGGGGTGAACTACTTGTACGACAATAAAAACAATAATGATGCAGTAAGATGCTCCTTCTGTGGCAAGGCTCAAGATGAAGTGAAAAAACTCGTTGCAGGACCTGGTGTCTATATTTGTGATGAATGCATTGAACTTTGTCGTGAAATCATCGAAGAAGAATTAACTGATGAAGCAATTCATGAATTTTTGGATGTTCCCAAGCCACAGGAATTGTTGAAAGTGTTAAATGAATATGTCATCGGACAAGACCGAGCAAAAAAAGCATTAGCTGTAGCCGTTTATAATCATTATAAACGAATCAATGCTAATTTGGATCGTACAGCTAGCGAAGATGAAGTGGAGCTACAAAAAAGTAATATTTGTTTGATTGGTCCAACAGGTTCAGGAAAAACATTTTTAGCTCAAACGTTAGCAAGAAGTTTAAATGTACCTTTTGCTATTGCTGATGCGACAAGTTTAACAGAGGCAGGTTACGTAGGGGAAGATGTAGAAAATATTCTATTAAAGCTATTGCAAGCTGCTGACTTTGATGTTGAGTATGCACAAAATGGCATTATTTACATTGATGAAATCGATAAAATTGCCAGAAAAAGCGAAAATGTTTCCATTACTCGGGATGTTTCAGGTGAGGGTGTTCAGCAAGCACTTTTAAAAATTCTTGAAGGAACGATTGCCAATGTACCTCCCCAAGGTGGCCGAAAGCATCCTCATCAAGAAATGATTCAAATTGACACAACCAATATTTTATTTATTGTTGGTGGTGCTTTTGATGGGATTGAAACAATTGTGAAAAACCGTATGGGAGAAAAAACAATTGGTTTTGGTAGTAATAATCGCAAGGTTCCAATTGAAGAGAGCACGATGAAATACATTATCCCTGAAGATTTGTTAAAATTCGGTTTAATTCCAGAGTTTATTGGTCGCTTACCAGTAATGGCTGCACTGGATAAATTAACCGTGGACGATTTGGTACGTATTTTAACAGAGCCTAAAAATGCGCTAGTGAAGCAATACAAAAAACTATTGTCATTGGATGATACTGAGTTGGTTTTTGAAGACGAAGCCTTACGGGCGATTGCTCAGAAAGCAATTGAACGTAATACTGGTGCGCGGGGTTTACGGTCGATAATTGAAGAAATTATGATGGATATTATGTTTGACGTTCCATCTGAAGACGAAATTGAAAAAGTTATTATCACCAAGGATGCTGTCTTAGAAAAAGGAAAACCAGTCATTGTGTATTCCGAGAAAAAGGCAGGGTAACGAGCTCAAAAGAAACAAATAGGCAATGATGAGAAAGAATATCCGAGCAATATAGAAAAACTTGTAACATTACTAGTTGGTGTATGAAAAATCACTAACTAGATGTGAGAGCTTTTTCTATGTGGTTCGGATATTTCCATGATAGATAGCAGTCAGTTGATACCAATTTTGTGACAAGAGGAGGAATAGCAATGAAAGTGCACAACGCAGAAATCGTGATTAGTGCTGTGTCGCCAGCGCAATATCCAGAGTCTGAACTACCTGAAATTGCGCTGGCTGGGCGATCCAATGTAGGAAAATCCTCGTTTATCAATACCCTAATCGACCGAAAAAATTTGGCAAGAACTTCTTCCAAACCAGGGAAAACACAGACGTTAAATTTCTACAATATTGAAGAAACACTTCATTTTGTCGATGTACCTGGATATGGCTATGCAAAAGTATCAAAAACGGAGCGAGCAAAATGGGGAAAGATGATTGAAACCTATTTGACGCAAAGAGAGCAGTTAAGAGCAGTGGTTTCATTGATTGATTTTCGTCATGAACCTTCTGTCGAGGATGTTCAAATGTATCAATTTTTAAAATACTACGAGATACCTGTGATTGTGGTAGCGACAAAAATTGATAAAATCCCAAGAGGGAAATGGAACAAGCATGAGAGTATGATCAAAAAAGCGCTCTCCTTTGAAAAACAAGATACGTTTATTTTGTTTTCATCCATAACTAAGGATGGGAAAGACGACGCATGGAAGGCAATTGAAAAGGCAATTGGGTTCAACGAATAATTAAAAAGATGTCACTCCTTTTCGAAGGAGGACATCTTTTTTGGTTATTTTTTTTCTTCTTGTTCATCAGTGGAAGTAGGTTTCGTTTTTAAAAAACGTTCAATGTCTACTTCCTCTTTTGGTTTATTCGAATTCTTTAACTCATCAGGAAGAATGGCAAAGTCATCGAAACGACGATCTAAAGAATCATCATATTGAAATTTAAGTCCCATGTAATCATCCTCCATTTAACGTAAGTTTACCACGATAGTTCAGAAAGGAAAAGCGGACTGATTACAGTCCGCTTTTTTGGTTCGTTATTTCGCTATATCTTTTTTCAATAAGCCATAGATTACGCCAGAAACAACAGAGCCAATCAAGATAAATACAAGATATAAAATTGGTTGACTAACTAAAGGAATAACGAAAATTCCACCATGTGGAGCCAATAGTTTGATTTCAAAAGCACCCACTAAACCTCCAGCTAATGCTGATCCAACAATAAAACTAGGAATTGCACGTAATGGATCGGCAGCAGCAAATGGAATGGCACCTTCAGAGACAAATGAAAGCCCCATGACAATATTGGTCAAGCCAGCATCAACTTGGCTTTTATCAAATTTTTTCTTGAACAGACGAGTTGCTACAAAAATGGCTAATGGTGGAACCATTCCTCCTGCCATAACAGAAGCCATGACGACTGAACCACCTGATGCAACCGTACTTGCTAGCGTACCAGTACCAAAAACATAAGCTGCTTTATTAACGGGTCCACCCAAATCGACAGCCATCATTCCTCCAAGTAGTACACCTAGTAAAGCGGCGTTTGTTCCGCTCATTCCACTTAAGAAACCATTCAAACCATCGTTAATTATTTTCATTGGAACATTCACAATTAACATTAAAAAGCCAGTAATTAGTAAGCCGAAAAATGGATAGAAGAGAATGGTTTTAATTCCTTCTAGTGATTTTGGTAATCTTTTGAATAGTTTCTTCAAGAAGACAATCACGTAACCAGCTAAGAAACCACCGATTAATGCTCCAAGGAAGCCAGCACCACCTGTATTAGCTAAAGCACCAGCAGCAAAACCAACAATCAGACCGGGACGATCCGCAATACTTGAAGCGATGAATCCGGCTAAGACTGGTAACATGAAACCAAAGGCAGCGCCACCGATTTGATTAAAGTGACTTGCTACGGTATTGTAGTTCCCTAACTTACTTAATTGATCACTAGGAACACCGATAAATTGGTCAATCATGAAAGAGAGGGCAATCATAATCCCACCAGCTATAACGAATGGGAGCATATGAGAGACACCGTTCATTAAGTTTTTGTAAATTTCTTGACCTACTGAACCTTTTGCTTCTTCTTTAGTTTCAGCAGTATCCGTACCTTCTGCATGGTATACGGGAGCTTTACCTTCTACTGCTAAATTTAATAATTCTTCTGTTTTTCGAATTCCATCACTGACAGGTCGATTGAGTAATTTTTTGCCATCGAAGCGATTCATTTCAACTTTTTTGTCAGCAGCCACAATTACGGCAGTTGCTCGTTGGATATCTTCAGCAGTTAAGCGGTGCTTAATCCCTTCTGAACCATTTGTTTCAACTTTGATATCGATGCCTAATTCTTTTGCTTTTTTCTTTAAAGCATCTTCTGCCATATACGTATGAGCGATTCCAGTAGGACATGCTGTAACGGCCACGACATAAGGACGACTTTCATCTTTAACTGGTGCAGTTTCAGCTTCGGCTTCAGCCTTTTCTTCCTCTTCACGTGTTTTTTCAGCTTCTGCAAAAAGTGATTGAACTTCTTCTGGAGTGGACGCTTGTTTTAGTTTGGCAACAAAATCAGGGTTAATTAATTGTCTTGAGAGAGCAGCAAGTGCTTGTAAGTGGGTATCATTGGCACCTTCTGGAGCTGCAATCATGAAAAATAGATAGGTAGGCTGGCCATCTAATGATTCGTAGTTGACACCATTTTTGCTTTTTGCGAATAAAACGGTTGCTTCTTTAACAGCTGAATTCTTTGCATGTGGCATTGCAATGCCATCACCCAATCCCGTGGATGTTTGGGCTTCACGATTTAGAATGCCTTCTTTAAATTGAGCAATATCAGTGATTCGGCCGGTATCGTATAATTTTTGAACCATTTCATCAATCGCCGGCCGTTTTTCAGTCGCTTGTAAATCCATAATCATTGCATCTTTTACTAGTAAATCATTGATTTTCATTTTTCTTCCTCCTATAGTTCAATTTTTTTGATCGTTACTTCAGGTAAAAGTTCTTCAATAAAAGCAGCAGTTGCCAAATCATCGGAAAAGGCAGTCGCACTGCCACAAGCAACGCCCCATTTGAAGGCTTCAACAGAATCATTTGTTTTTGCGTAATGACCAATAAAGCCAGCTATCATTGAGTCACCTGCACCTACAGAGTTTTTTACTTCTCTTTTCAGAACGTTGGATTGGTAGATGCCATCTTTACAAAATAGTAACGCACCATCACCAGCCATTGAGATAATGGCATGTTGAGCCCCATCAGCCAATAATTTTTGACCATATGGTAGGATATCATGAATGGACGTGAATTCTGTACGGTACAAATCTGCCAACTCATGGTTATTGGGTTTGACTAAAATAGGATTTGCAGGAAGGGAGGCTAGTAAGTCAGCACCTGTTGTGTCAATCACAAATTCGGCTTGTTTGTCTTTAATGATTGTAATAAGTTCTTGATAAAATCCTGCACGCAAACTTTTTGGTGTGCTTCCTGATAAAACGACAATATCGCCAGCTTGAATCGTGCTCAAAGCTTCTTTTAAAGCTTGTGTTTCTTCATTTGTTAGTGAAGGACCGGTCCCGTTGATTTCCGTTTCTTGAACGGATTTTAATTTGATGTTAATACGAGTATCGTCACTAACCGTGGTAAATTGACAACGAATTTGTTCTTGTGTCAACCAATCTTTAATAAAGTTGCCGGTAAAACCTCCTAAAAAGCCTAATGCAACGGAATCTGAATGGATTCGTTTCAAAATGCGAGAAACATTAATTCCTTTTCCACCGGGAAGCTTTAAATCAGAATTCATCCGATTGACAGCTCCCATTTCTAAATCATCGACATGAACGATATAGTCAATGGATGGATTGAGTGTCATTGTGTAAATCATTTGTTTACCTCCTTTAAAGTTGTTTTTTGTAAGAGTTTCTTTTTAAGATCAGTGGGGCAGTTATCAGTAATGATTTCGGCCTCAGATAGTGTTGCCACTTGAGTAAAAGTAATTTGTTGAAATTTTGAATGGTCTGCCAAAATATAACTATGTTGGCTATTTTTTAAACCAATTCGTTTGAGTAAGCCTTCCTCCGTATCGGGAGTCGTATAACCAGCAACCAAGTGAATGCCATTGATGCCAATAAATGATTGATTGAAGCGGTAGCGTTCCAATTGCCTAGCTGGCGAACTTCCTAGGATGGCATTGGTGGATAACTTGATTTGCCCTCCTAAAATGATTGTCTCAATCTGACGATCAATCAGTAATGCGGCATGTTTGACCGAATTGGTGACCACTTTTAAACGGTAGTCAGTTGGTAGAAAAGCAATCATAGCTAGAGTCGTGGTTCCTGCATCTAAGTAAACAATATCATCAGGCTGAATAATAGAAGCAGCATACTTTGCAATGCTCAGTTTTTCATCCAAATGTGTCTTACTTTTTTCAGTCATATCTGCTTCAAAAGTGAGTTGATGAATGCGTTTGGCCCCACCGTGAATACGAATTAAAAGACCTTGATTTTCAAGTGTTTGAAGGTCACGCCGGATGGTGGATTCTGAAGCTTTCAATGGACTCATTAACTCATTGATAGTAACAATCTCTGAGGTTGTTAAATAAGCAAGTATTTGGCGATGTCTCTCTTCTGTAAGCATTTTCAATCACCTCTTCACCGGATAGTCTAGCATAATCAATGACAGAAATCAATTAAAAACGGTCAAAAACGGTCAAAAACGGTAAAAAACATTCAAAAAAAGAGCAATCAATGATTCTTGATTGCTCAATACCAGTTTATTCTTCAAACTGTTTGGTTTATTTGGATAGCGAGTTTTTTTCGTAATTCATTCGCCTCTGAACTATCGGTCATAATTAATAAGATGTCACCAGAACGCATGATGGTTTCTCCATGAGTCAAAATAGCTTGTGTTCCACGTTGCAGAGAGATGAGTAACATGTTTTTAGGCCATTGAAAGTCTCTAACAGCAAGCCCATCAAGAATACTTTCAGCTGTGATGGGAATTTCAATCAATTGTCGTTTGCCAGTGATGCGGTTTGTTTTATTTTTCAAAAGTCTCTCCAATAGGGATTCGTAAATTGGCGCACCACCCAAACTATCTACAACTAAATAGGCAACAAGCGAAACGAGACCCGTGGCCATCAAATGATGCAGTGAACCAACCATTTCTGTGATTAAAATAATCGCAGTAAGTGGAGCCTTTCCAATGGCAGCGAAATAGCCAGCCATGCCAACAATAATAAAATTGCGTATATAGATGGGATCTAAACCAAAGTACTGCACTGCAATTGTCGCAAATAGGCATCCGAGAATTGCACCTAGAGTCAAGATAGGCAAGAAGATTCCTCCTGGCAACGAGGAGCCATAGGAAATCATCGAAAAAAGAAAACGCAAAGCGAAAAGAGCAATTAACAAAGTAATGCTATAGTCAGCATGCTCAATCGAAGTAATGATTTGATTTCCACCACCTAAAAGATGGGGAAAGAAGTAACCAATGGGGATAACCAAGAGAAAAGGGACGATGCCATGAAAATAACTTGGCAACGGCAAATGGTAAAATATTCGCGGCAGTCCTAGTAAGACATATTGGTAAAGACGAGCAAATAAACCCAAAAAAAGCCCAAAAATAATGAATAGCCAGTAATGACGTAATGGGATATCTTGCAAAGTTCCCAGATAAAGCACAGGCCGTAATCCAAAAACATATAGAGAAACAAAATTGGCTGTTAGCGCAGAAGCAAAAGAAGTCAACCAAACCAAAGGAGAAAAAGTATGATGCACTTCTTCAATAACAAATAGTAAACCGGCAATTGGGGCATTAAATGCTGCCGCTAAGCCAGCACTTGCACCACTTGAAATTAAAATTTTTCGCTCGAATTTAGGCACTTTTTGGGTATCTGCCATACCTTGACCAATGGTTGCGCCGAGTTGAATCGATGGCCCTTCACGACCCAAAAATAGTCCAGCGCCAACGGAGAGCGCACCACCTATGAATTTTTTCCATAGTACTTGAAACCAAGGATAATCGAGTTCGTCTTGTAACTGACCCTCAACTTGAGGAATACCACTTCCTTTAATAGCAGGTTCGGTTTTGATTAGCCATCCAACGAAGATGGCCACCCCCATTGAAAGAAAGGCCCAGAATGCTAAGTAAATTGGTTGTTGTTGACTCATCAAATAGAGATTTTCAGTAAGTGTGGAAAAATGTTCTATGAATAATCGAAACAGACTAACCACTACACCCGTCAAACCACCAACCACTACACCTTTTCCAACAAAAACTAAACGGGTTCGATCGATAAATTGGAGCTCGTCTCGTCCCATATTCGTCACCTCTTCTAAGTTATCCAATTATTTATGAGCTAGCTACCTAGTGGTACTACCAAATAAAAATATCATTTATGTGCCATTAATTCAATGCTATAATAAAAGAGATTGACAAAGAAAGGATGTTGAATGATGTCATCCCGTGAGGAATTATTAAGAGGAATGAATCCTCAACAAAAAGAAGCTGTTTTAACAACAGAAGGGCCATTATTATTAATGGCTGGTGCCGGTAGCGGCAAAACAAGAGTGCTTACCCATCGAGTAGCATATTTGATTGAAGAAAAGGAAGTCAATCCATGGAATATTTTGGCCATTACGTTCACGAATAAAGCTGCGCGTGAAATGAGGGAACGAATTCACGCATTAGTCGGTGAAGAGAGTGAAGCAATTTGGATTTCAACCTTCCATTCGATGTGCGTTCGTGTGTTAAGAAGAGAAGTCGAACAGATAGGCTATACCAGGAATTTTACAATTTTAGATTCCTCTGATCAGCTTTCATTGATGAAACGAATTCTAAAAGAGTTGAACATAGATCCCAAAAAATATGATCCCAAGGGAATTTTGGCAGGTATTTCCAATGCAAAAAATAACCTACAAACGCCTGCTAATTTTTCAAAATTAGCATCCACTTTCATTGAATTGCAGGTTGCAAAATGTTATGAATTGTATCAGAAAGAATTAGTTGCCAATCAATGTATGGATTTTGATGATTTGATTATGAATACCATTGTTATTTTTAAAAAGTATCCTGAAGTATTGGCGTATTATCAGAATAAATTTCATTATATCCATGTAGATGAATACCAAGATACCAACCATGCTCAGTATACACTTGTGCGAATGTTAGCTGATCGATTTGAAAATTTGTGTGTGGTAGGAGATGCCGATCAAAGTATTTACGGTTGGCGTGGAGCAGATATGCAAAATATTTTGGCTTTCGAGGAAGATTACCCCAATACGAAAGTCATTCTTTTAGAACAAAATTATCGATCGACGAAAACAATTTTGTCTGCAGCTAATCAGGTGATTCTAAATAATAAACAACGCAAAGCCAAAAAATTATGGACTGAAAACGAATCTGGTGAAAAAATTGTCTATTATCGTGGAAATAATGAACATGATGAAGGTCGCTTTGTTGTTTCTGAAATAATGAAACGTGTTCGAACAAAGGAGCATGTTTTTGGGGACTTTGCTGTGTTGTATCGGACAAATGCTCAATCGCGTGTGGTGGAAGAATCGTTTATGAAGGCCAATATTCCATACAAAATAGTGGGTGGTCAAAAATTCTATGCTAGAAAAGAAATTCGGGATCTTCTCTCCTATCTAAATGTGTTAGCTAATCCCGATGATTCGATTAGCTTTGAACGTATTATCAATACACCTAAACGGGGAATTGGTCCAGGAACGGTTGAAAAATTAAAGAACTTCGCAGGTGAAAATAATTGGTCACTTTTTGAAGCAACGCAAAATATAAATGTCTCAACGATTGGTGGAAAAGCCAATCGTGAACTAGAACAGTTTGGGATGACATTGACTGATTTGCAACAAATGATTCCGTTTCTATCACTAACCGAGTTTACCGAAGAAGTTTTGAAACGAACGAATTATTTAGTAGAATTACAGAATCAAAAGACGATTGAAAGTCAAGCAAGAGTGGAAAATATTGAAGAATTTCTCAGTGTTACACAGGAGTTTGATCGTCGCTATGTTGCTCAGTCAGAAGGGGCTGAGGTAGATCCATCAGAAAAATTGGCTGATTTTCTAAATGAACTTGCTTTATTAGCAGATGTTGATAGTTATGAGGAAGACTACTCAGAAGTGACGTTGATGACGCTTCATGCAGCAAAGGGACTTGAATTTCCGATTGTCTTTCTCGTTGGGATGGAAGAAAATCTCTTTCCACTATCACGCACGCTAATGGATGAAAATGAATTAGAAGAAGAGCGTCGCCTCGCTTATGTGGGAATCACTCGGGCTGAAAAACAACTCTTTTTAACAAATGCACAAACGCGAAACTTATATGGGCGCAGTCAATACAATCGGCCCTCACGCTTTTTAGAGGAAATTGATGATACTTTACTTGATTATCAATTCAATCAACCAACAAGTGCAACGAGTACGCGTACACCGGTTCGGCCGATAATTTCAGCAAATCACAGTCAGCCCTCTTCTTACAAACAACCCTCTCCACGTGGGGTAGCGAGTCATACTCAGTCTGGTGCGGAGGAAGTTCGTTGGCAAGCTGGCGACAAAGTGTTGCACAAGAAATGGGGAATAGGAACCGTCGTAAGTGTGAGTGGCACATCAAAAGAGATGGAACTTGATATTGCTTTCCCCAAACAAGGTGTCAAAAGGCTCTTAGCAGCTTTTGCTCCAATTGAAAAACAATCGTAAAGGAGAATGCACATTGAAAGAGACGATGGCGGAAACGATTCATTCACTACAACGAAAATTAATTGACTATGCTTATGCTTATTATGTGAAAGACCAACCTGTCGTAGATGATGCCTATTACGATCAACTGTATCAACAACTTGTGGAATTAGAAACAAAATATCCAGAATATAGAACGCCCGATTCCCCAACCCAACGCGTAGGGGGAGTGGTTTTAAAAGGCTTTGAAAAAGTTGTTCATGAAATTCCCTTGTATTCCTTAAATGATGTCTTTTCCAAAAATGATATTATTGCTTTTGACCAGCGTGTTCAAAAAACACTTGGACATCCTGTAACTTATATCTGTGAGTTAAAAATCGATGGGTTATCAATTTCATTGAAATATGAACAAGGACGTTTCGTGCGCGGGGCGACGCGGGGCGATGGAACGATTGGAGAAAACATTACGGAAAATATCAAGACCGTCAAATCCGTCCCACTTGTTCTGAAAGAACCGATTGATATAGAAGTCCGTGGTGAGTGTTACATGCCGAAACAAGCTTTCTTTGACTTGAACCAGAAGAGAGAAGAGGATGGTTTGGACATTTTTGCCAATCCTAGAAACGCTGCAGCAGGGAGTCTGCGACAACTGGATTCTAAGGTTACGGCTAGTCGCAATCTGAGTACATTCCTTTATACATTGGCTGACTTTGGCCCTCTCCATGTCAGAAATCAAGCAGAAGCCCTTGATCATTTGGACGACTTGGGTTTTCGGACGAATCATGAACGCCAAACCTGTACCACTATTGATGAAGTTTGGGCCTATATCGAGGCATTCCATGAAAAACGGAGCCAATTGCCTTATGAAATTGATGGGGTTGTTATTAAGGTAAATGAGTTCACCAACCAAAATCAATTAGGATTTACTGTAAAGGCACCGCGATGGGCCGTTGCCTATAAGTTTCCACCCGAGGAAGCTCAAACGACCATTGAAGCGATTGAATGGACCGTTGGACGAACGGGCGTTGTGACTCCTACTGCTGTCATGACACCGGTGAGAATTGCAGGGACTACTGTGTCAAGAGCAAGCCTGCACAATGCCGATTATATGAAGATGAAAGATATTCGACTGCATGATCAAGTCATTATTTACAAAGCAGGGGACATTATTCCTGAAGTCGCCCATGTAGTGGAAGAAGCCCGTGTTCAAACAAGTCTTCCTTATCAAATTCCGACGATATGCCCAATTTGTGGAAGCGAATTGGTTCATTTGGATGAAGAGGTGGCCTTACGGTGTATTAATCCCAAATGTCCAGCACAAATCAAAGAAGGTTTAAGCCATTTTGTCTCCCGCGATGCAATGAATATCGAAGGGATTGGTCCACGTATGATTGAACAATTCTTTAACCATGGGTTCGTTTCGGATGTGGCAGACTTGTACCATCTCTCATTGCCTCAGCTATTGGACTTAGAAAAAGTGAAGGAAAAATCGGCTACAAATATGTTACAAGCTATTGAAGCGAGTAAACAAAATTCATTGGAAAAGCTGTTATTCGGACTGGGCATTCGTCATGTTGGTGTCAAAGCAGCGAAATTACTCGCCGAACGGTTTGAAACATTAGCGGCACTTAGCAAGGCAACCCAAGAGGAAATTTTAACGGTCGACACTTTAGGACCAACCATTGCCGACAGTCTGGTGACTTACTTTGCTAACGATGAGGTGCATGAATTAATGGCCGAATTAAACACAGCAGGAGTAAATACAACCTATCTGGGATTGAAAAAGCGTGATGTTGAGCAAATTCAATCCGCTTTTCAAGGGAAAACAGTGGTCTTAACTGGAAAACTAGTAACGTATACTAGAGAAGATGCGAAAGAAAAAATTGAACAACTCGGTGGTAAGGTTACTGGTAGTGTTTCCAAAAAGACGGATATGGTAGTTGCTGGTTCAGATGCTGGTAGTAAATTAACCAAAGCACAAGCTCTAGGTATACCAATTTGGAGTGAACAGGAAATGATTGCTGCGTTTGAAACAAAAGATAATAAATAAGAGTAGCAAATCCTTTAAAAAAATAGATGAAAAAACATGAAACCTAGGTTTTATATTTCATAGATGTTCATTAAGTGTTACAATCAAAAAAGGAAAAAACTAAGAGGGGGATATTATGGCTATTAGTGAAGAGCAAGTATTGCACGTAGCAAAACTAGCAAAGCTTTCATTTTCAGAAAGCGAGTTGCATGAGTTTACCAACCAACTAGGCAAAATTATTGAAATGTTTGAAACATTAGAAGAAGTTGATACAACGAACGTACCATTTACCTCCCATGTGGTAGATGCCATCAATGTCGTGCGCGAAGATGTGGCAGCACCAGGCTGGGACCGAACAGAATTAATGCGTAATGTACCAGAATCAGAAAATGGCTTTATTAAAGTGCCAGCAATCATTGACAATGGGGAGGCGGGTGCATAGTGGCAACATTTTATGATAAAACAGTTGAAGAATTACATGACTTACTCGTTTCAAAAGAAATTAGTGCGGTTGATTTAACGCGTGCGACTTTTGAACGAATCAAAGCAACCGAAAATGAAGTAGATGCCTTTTTGACTTTAAATGAAGAAAAAGCGTTGAAATTGGCAGAAGCTCTTGATTTAAAGGGAATTGATGAAGCCAACGTATTAGCTGGCTTACCAATTGGAATCAAAGACAATATTGTGACCAAAGATTTATTGACAACAGCAGCTTCGAAAATTCTATACAACTTTGACCCGATTTATGATGCTACGGTAATGGATAAAGTATATGAAGCAGACCTGATTCCAGTTGGCAAATTGAACATGGATGAATTTGCGATGGGAGGAAGTACGGAAACGTCGCATTTTAAAAAGACCAAAAATGCTTGGGACCATTCGAAAGTTCCTGGAGGTTCTTCAGGTGGATCAGCGGTAGCCGTTGCAACGGGGCAAGTACCTGTTTCACTTGGTACAGATACCGGTGGTTCAATTCGTCAGCCGGCAGCCTTTAATGGAGTCGTTGGGATGAAGCCAACCTACGGACGGGTGTCACGTTTTGGCGTGATTGCCTTTGCTTCATCACTGGATCAAATCGGTCCATTTACTCGTACTGTAAAAGACAATGCCTTAGTGCTGAACGCGATTAGTGGATATGATGCGAAAGATGCAACGTCTTCTGGACGCGAAGTACCTGATTTTACCAAAAATCTATTAGCGGGTGTAAAAGGCATGAAAATTGCTTTACCAAAAGAATACTTAGGTGAAGGGATTGCACCCGAAGTGAAACAAACCATTTTGGCCGCAGCTGAAACATACCGAAAATTAGGAGCAACAGTAGAGGAAGTTAGCTTGCCACATTCGAAATATGGGGTAGCAGTATACTATATTATTGCGTCATCAGAAGCAAGCTCGAACTTGCAACGCTTCGATGGCATCCGCTATGGGTATCGTTCAGCCAATGTCAACAACCTAGAAGACGTGTATGTCAATTCTCGTAGTGAAGGGTTTGGCGATGAAGTCAAACGGCGAATCATGTTAGGAACCTTTTCATTAAGTGCGGGCTATTACGATGCTTATTTCAAAAAAGCGGGACAAGTTCGGACCTTAATCAAACAGGATTTTGACAAAGTTTTTGAAAACTATGATGTGATTATTGGCCCGGCAGCACCGACTGTGGCATTTGGAATTGGTGAAAATATTGATGATCCATTGGCTATGTATTTAGCAGATTTACTTACCATTCCAGTGAACTTGGCAGGACTTCCCGGTATGTCGATTCCAGCTGGCTTTGTAGAAGGCTTACCTGTCGGATTACAAATTATTGGGAAACACTTTGATGAAGCAACAATGTACCAAGCTGCTTTTGCATTTGAACAAGCAACAGAATTTCACTTGAAGAAACCAGTTATTCTAGGAGGGGCTAACGCATGAATTTTGAAACCGTCATTGGACTAGAAGTCCATGTTGAATTAAAAACCAACTCCAAAATTTTTTCACCTGCACCGGCGAAATTTGGTGCGGAACCAAATAGCAATACCAATATTATTGACTGGGGTTACCCAGGCGTGTTGCCAGTTATGAACAAACGTGCATTAGAATTTGGTATGCGAGCTGCACTGGCTTTAAATTGCGAAATTTCAAAAGATACGCATTTCGATCGTAAAAACTATTTTTATCCTGATAATCCCAAAGCCTATCAAATATCTCAATTTGACCAACCAATTGGACACGATGGCTGGCTTGAAATTGAGGTAGAAGGCAAAAAGAAGAAAATACGCATTGAACGGGTACATTTGGAAGAAGATGCTGGAAAAAATATGCATGGTATTGGAGGTTATTCCTATGTCGATTTGAACCGTCAAGGGACACCACTGATTGAAATCGTATCTGAAGCAGATATGCGTTCACCGGAAGAAGCTTATGCCTATTTGGAAGCACTTCGCTCTATTATCCAATTTACAGATGTTTCTGATGTAAAAATGGAAGAAGGATCAATGCGTTGCGATGCCAATATCTCCATTCGACCTTATGGCCAAGAAGCGTTTGGTACCAAAACTGAACTTAAGAACTTAAACTCCATGACCTTTGTCAAAAAAGGTCTAGCATTTGAAGAAAAACGCCAAGCAAAAGTATTATTATCTGGTGGGGAAATTCAACAAGAAACTCGTCGTTTTGATGAAACAACCAACAAAACGATTTTAATGCGAGTAAAAGAAGGTTCATCCGACTATCGTTACTTCCCAGAGCCAGACCTACCACGTTTTATGATTGATGATGAATGGATTCGCAAAGTTCAAGCAAGTCTGCCAGAAATGCCGCAGTCACGTCGTCAACGGTACATCCATGATTGGGAACTTCCTGAATATGATGCAATGGTTCTAACACAAACCAAAGAAATGTCTGATTTCTTTGAAGCAACGATTGCAGATGGCGCGGATGCGAAACAAGCATCAAACTGGTTAATGGGTGAAGTTTCTGCGTATTTAAATAGTGAAAAATTAACATTGCCACAAACAAAATTAACACCTGAAAATTTAGCGGGCATGATTCAATTGATTGCTGATGGGACAATTAGCTCAAAGATTGCAAAAAAAGTCTTTCGTGAATTAATTACCAATGGCGGTCATGCAAAAGAAGTGGTTGAAGCAAAAGGTTTGGTACAATTATCTGATCCAGCACAACTACTACCAATCATCAATGAAGTATTGGATAAGAATAGCCAGTCCATTGAAGATTTTAAAAATGGGAAAGATCGGGCGATTGGTTTCCTTGTAGGTCAAATTATGAAAGCCTCAAAAGGAAAAGCGAACCCAGGTGTTGTCAACAAGTTACTTCAAGAAGAATTAGCCAAAAGATAGAAGGTAAATCATGAAAAAAGCACGCGTAATTTACAATCCAACTTCTGGCAAAGAGACGATGAAAAGAAACTTGGCTGATATTTTAGACGTTTTGGAACAAGCTGGTTATGAAGCAAGTGCCTTTGCGACCACGCCCGAGGAGAATTCTGCCAAAAATGAAGCCACCCGAGCTGCATTGGCAGGCTTTGACTTAGTTGTCGCTGCTGGAGGGGATGGAACAATCAATGAGGTTGTTAACGGCATTGCCCCATTAGAAACACGCCCTAAAATGGCAATTATTCCTGGTGGAACAACCAATGATTATGCCCGAGCTCTTAAGATTCCACGGGATAATCCCAGATCTGCAGCCGAAGTAATCTTAAAAAATCAGACGATTAAAATGGACATCGGTAAGACGCCTGAAAGTTATTTTATTAATATTGCTGCTGGTGGGCACCTGACCGAGTTGACCTATGAAGTACCGTCTGAATTAAAAAGTATTTTTGGCTATTTAGCGTATTTGGCTAAGGGAGCTGAACTACTACCACGAATTAAACCAATCAAAATGCGATTGGTTTATGATGAGGGAGAATATTACGGCAATGCTTCGATGTTCTTCCTTGGGCTTACCAATTCAGTCGGTGGCTTTGAACAAATCGCACCAGATGCAAAATTGGACGATGGCAAGTTTTCGTTGATTATTGTCAAAACAGCGAATATCTTTGAGATTATTCATCTTGTTTCATTGATGTTAAATGGCGGCAAGCATATCAACGATCATCGCATTATTTACACCAAAACATCACGTTTAGAAGTGGACGTTCCAGATAATAGTCATCGCTTGATGATTAACTTAGATGGTGAGTACGGCGGCGATGCCCCTATGGTATTTGAAAACTTACACAATCATATTGAATTCTTTGCCGATGTGGATTCGATTCCAGATGAAGCAGTTATTGGTCCAGATGAATACGAGGAAATAAGTCGAGATTTTATCAAAGAGGCTGAAAAATTGAATGACGAAGACATTGATGGTGATGGCATGATTGGCCAACCATAATGCAATCATCACAGGTGAGCGAACGACAACCGCGTTGCTCACCTGTTTCACTTGCCAAAAAATAGATAAGCAAGCTAGAATAAAGCAAAAGAAGCCTAAAGGAGAACAGTATGAGAGACTATCCAGTCAAAAAAAATGAGGAACAGATTGTGACTATTCAAGATTTATCACATGAAGGAATGGGAATTGCGAAAGTCGATGGCTATTTACTATTTATCGAAAACGCACTGCCTGAAGAAGAAGTCCGTATCCGTATTGAAAAGGTCGGACCTAAATTTGGTTTTGCGAAAGTGTTGGAGTGGCTTAAAGAAAGCCCATACCGGGTTGAAGACGCAAAAGAGGAACTTTTACGCACCGGCATCGCACCATTAAGCCATTTGAGCTATCCAAAACAACTTGAATTTAAGCAACATCAAGTGGAAAATGTCTTAAGAAAGGTTGCTAAGATGCCAAATGTACCAGTCTTGCCAACCGTTGGAATGGAAAGCCCATTCCATTATCGCAACAAAGCTCAAATTCCTGTTCAAAAAATCAAAGGTCAGTTAACTACGGGATTTTATCGTAAGCATAGTCACACGTTAATTCCACTTGAAGATTTTTATATTCAAGATCCAGCCATCGACCAGGCCATCCGTGAAATCCGCGACATTTTACAACGATTTGGTGTGAAAGCGTATAACGAAGAAGCGCATGAGGGATTTTTACGACACATTATTATTCGTCGTGGACACTATTCTCATCAAATGATGGTCATTCTTGTTACTCGCAAGCAAAAGTTTTTCCAAGCAGAGAAAATTGCGGAAGCGATTAAAGAAAAAATTCCCGAAGTCGTTTCAATCATTCAGAATGTTAACGAAGAACAGACCAATGTGATTATGGGTTCAACCAATCGCGTGATTTTAGGTGAATCCTTCATAGAAGATCAGTTACTAGGTAAAACATATCGTATTTCAGCGCAATCTTTCTATCAAGTGAATACCGAACAAACTGAAAAACTGTACCAAATTGCGATGGATTTTGCTCAATTAAATAAGAATGATATTGTCGTAGATGCCTATTCAGGAATTGGTACAATTGGGTTATCATTAGCTGAAAATGTAGACCATGTTTATGGCATGGAAATTGTTGCGGAAGCAGTCAAAGACGCAAAGAAAAATGCTGAGTTGAATGCTATCGGCAATGCGACTTACCTAGAAGGCAAAGCTGAAAAAATCATGCATCAATGGGCACGAGAAGATGTGCGACCAACTGTCGTTTTCGTAGATCCACCAAGGAAAGGACTCGATGCCTCCTTTATTGATGCAACTTGCGAAATGGAACCAGAACGGGTTGTCTACATCTCTTGCAACCCAGCTACCATGGCTCGCGATGTAAAGTTGTTCGCCGAAAAAGGGTATCAGTTAGAGAAGGTCCAACCAGTCGATTTATTCCCACAAACGATACATGTGGAGACGGTCTGTTTGATGTCTAGAAAAGAGAAATAAATAGCGAAAAGTAGCGTATTTACGGGCTTTTTTGAGATTAGGTAATAGCTCATGAAAGTCCGTATTTCTTATATTGAAACATATCTACTGTAAAAACAGTCAGAGGGTTTAGACTGTGGATTAGATGTCGTGGGTTGTGGCACTAGAATAGATGTTATCTATGGTGCAAACTCAATTTGAGTGAGTGATTTAGATGCTTTCTAATCCGGCAACTCAACCGTTGGCAATAAATCAGGCAGTGGATTAGATATTATGGAAGGAGGAATTTTCATGGATTTTGATTTAAGAACTTGTGATGCAGCTTACTACTTCGTTCTTGATTTTATGGGCATGACTCCTGATGAGTACATCACAGAGAGAATTATAAATTGTGAGAATGACTTTGAGACATTTTGGAGCCGAAATATTGAACGAATAAAATCAGTTGATATCTCTGGGTTGAGGCTGATGGCATTTCATGTTGTAGGTTCACTTGATGAATGTCGCGAGATTAAAGAAAATGGTTTGATGAATTTACAAAGTGTTCTTTCTAAAGAAACCATCTTAAAGAAGTTACTAGAAAAAGCAGGTGTCACATTTGATATTCCAAACAAGCTCGTGAGCTATAAAGGTAATAGTTATGACATTGATTATGAGAAGTACAAAGGCCGACATTTCTTGACGGGAATAGATGAAAAGTTAGACCGTGTTGCTCATCGAGTTTATTATGATTTTTGTGTAAATGGATTCATGGCAAATGACAATGTATTCAATTATGGTACTAACATTCACGAAAGACCTGAATTCTTAATGACGCTTGGAGAATTATTTCCACAGGCAGAAAAAGTTGAAAGTTTCTGGAGAGCAAAATCAAAGAGTTACAGAGTTGATCTCTATGCGACCGTTGACCAAGTTCACCGATTCAATTTTGAATTGGATGAGTATAGAGACCCTCCTTACGAGGATTGGTTTGACCTTGATGACGATATGAAGCTTAAAAAATGGATGTTATCACACGCTATTGATAGAGCGCATGACGATTTGGGCATGACAATCTTATATATAAAAGATGATGTGATAATTCCGACAAATCAAATTATTGATATTTCAGAATTATAAAAACATATAAAAGGCGGTGTGATTATGGGCGAATATGTAAAAAAGAAAAAAGATATGGTATTCCAAAGTGTAGAATCTCTTCAGCAAGTTGTTAACGTTGTAAATGAAGCAGCGGCTGCTGTAAATGATAAATCACGCACAATTAGAGAAAGCGCAATCCCTGAAGTCCTTGCAGGAGCATTAGGTGCTGGTATTGGCGGAGTTGGGTCTTTTGCAGCACTTTATGGGTTGGGTTCTGTTGTAGGATTATCAGCAGCAGGTATAACATCAGGACTTGCAGCAGCAGGTAGTATTGTTGGTGGCGGTATGGTTGCAGGGGTATTCGTACTTGCAGCGCCTGTAGCAGCCCTTGCAGCAGGAGGAGTTGGATTAGCTGCACACTTAAAAAATAAGCAGTTGAGGCAAGAAAAAGAACGTTTGTATAAAGAGGCCTTGAAAAAGCATGAAGCAATTATTCAAGCATTAAAATCCGAGGCTGATGTTGATAAAGAGCGTCTTGATTATTTACAGAGCTTAAATATTCTTCTTACGCAAGCAATAAAGGATTTAAAGAAGGATTTGGGTAAGGTGGCATGAGCAAATTCAAATACACTGAAGCAGAACAACAATTTAATAATGTTTTGAATCATCAGTCAAAAGAATTAAGCTCGATTAAAAGACCTGATATGGCGTCTGCTGAAGCTTGCATTTCTGAAAGCGAAGCACTGCTGAAGGAATTAGGCATTTCTACAGAGAATTTGCCTAAAGTAGTTAACCCTACACCTAATAGGGTTATGGTTGTTCCTACGTGGGAAGAATTGTGCAATCAAGCTGAACAGAAAGTTGGTTCAACAACAGATTTAGAATCCCTTTTTACGTATGAAGAATTGAGAATGAATCAAGCTGCACTGCGTGCATTGAATGCCGATTACAATAACATTCATAAGCTTGATAAAATAGATATTACTATTTGTGCCGCAGCAGGTATTCTAGGAGCAGTTATTGATATTCTGCTAGTAGGAATTCCACAGAAAACACCAGAAGGATTAAAAGGTGGGCCACTTTCCAATTATGTAAGAGATTGGTTCAATCAAAGATTCCCAGAGGAAGAAATGGAGAAACTTGCCAATTCAAAAGTAAGCAAAGTATCATTTGATGCTCAGGATAATCGCCATACGACAGAATATGTAACCGGGTTATCTGCTTACTATCATAGACTGCTATCGTTGGGGCATGACCCTATCCTTGGATTGATATTTGGGGTCTATGATATTTTGAACGGTAAAATGACGACGATTGATAAAACTGGCAAAATAGTATCTCAGGTTATGGAGAACTATGCAGACCGAAAAGAAAGTGATATCTTTGCTGCAATTGCTAAGCAGATTATTCATTTCAAATCTGACATTACAACTTCTATGGGTTTACCAGCGCCTTTGATGGCATTATTTAACTTACTCCAGTTTGGAAGTATCGGAGAAGAAGAACAGACAATTGCTGAAATTGTGCAGGGAATGTATTACGAAGGTTATGATTTCATTCATTTTTGTAGTATGTCAATTCCAACAATGATAATTGAAGTAATCATCAGATTAGGCTATGGCATTAAAAGGATTAAAGAAGGTAATTCTATAAAGAACTCGATTCCATTCTCATTAAATCGAGAAAAGCATCCTAAGCTGAGCACTATGTTATTCATTGGACATTCAGCGGCTACAGCTGTAAATGCTGGAAAGGTTTACTTTACTAAAAATCCTATGGCAATAAACTATCCTCAATGGGTAGCATTTGCTAAATACTCATACAAACAATTGAAATGGGTGTTGTTGGAGAAACCAGAACTTAGAGATGCCTACGTTAGAGGTATCATTGCTGAAGAATTGAATGAAGTATATGCTGAAATAGATAAATCCTTCGCGGAAATGTCCGAAGAATATATAGTCGTCTTTAATTAAAAACAACCCTCTCAACCATCATGGCTGGGAGGGTTTCGTGCGTCTATGCTTAGCTTTCAACATCTACCTTAAGTCCGGATTTCAATTCTACTGTGCAGTGGGTTGGCCAGATTGTGATTTGCTTAAGCCAGCGTTTTACAAGTGCTTCATCAAACACTGTAAGGTCGGAAGGCTGGTCTTTAATGAAATCCTGTAAGTCTGTGATACGCTGTAGCTGCTCATCACGCTGTACCGTATCCATTGAGGCTTGCTGGCGCTTTTCTCTGAGTGCAAAAATCTGGCCGGCAATCTCATCGTAGGCTTCTTTGTTGTTGGACTTTTTAACAAGCTCCTGCTGAAGTTCCATAAGCTTCTCATCAATACCATCCGTAGCGATTGCAGCAGAAGCTCTGATGACGGATGCGATATTTTGCTGTAGCTGTTTCTGGTATTTGGATTTATCTCCAAGCAGCTCATTCAAGGCAGTGAGTACGATTTCCTGCAGGTCAAGTTCGTTGATGGTTCTGGCGTGGCATTCAAGGCCGGTAGGTTCTAGCTTGCTAATGCAGCGCCAGACGATGGACTTGCAGCCGCGATTGTTCCAGTGAATTCTTCTGAACATCTCACCGCAGTCGCCACAAATGATAATCTGTGAGAAGGGTTCTTTGTCAAACATACATGAATTCGCAAGCTCATTCACCCTGAAGGATGAAAGGCAGAAACTGTAGTATACTAATGGTGGAAAGGAAAAAAAGCCGCCAGCATTTTGGAAAAGAACGTTATGTCGATTGTCAAACTGGCTTGCTTTATTTCTCGAGAACCTTGAAATATAGCCAATGAGCATGTGTATAAAAAATTGATTTTATATGAAATAAAGCACTCCTTTCCTAAAATTATTGGAAAGGAGTGCGTTTTTTATGGAAATTATTTATGAATGTTGCGCTGGATTAGATGTTCATCAGAACAATGTTGTTGCTTGTGTTCTGAAAGGTCCGCTTACTTCTACTAGGCCAAAAAAACACCTAAAAAAGTTTGATACTACTACGAAGGGATTATTAGCACTACATGAATGGTTAACGGAATTTTCCTGTGAGGTTGTTGCCATGGAAAGTACGGGTATTTATTGGAAACCAATTTGGCACATTCTTCAAGGAAATTTTGAGTTGATTCTGGCTAATCCGTACAAAATAAAAAATATTCCTGGACAAAAAACGGATAAAAAAGACGCAAGTTGGATTGCTAAACTGTTGCGAGTAGATTTGATTCCTAAAAGTTTTGTTCCAGAGGAGCCCATACAAGATCTACGTGAATTAACACGTTTAAGAAAAATGTGGATTGAATCTAGAAATAGAGAAAAAAATCGAGCGCATAAAATTTTACAAACTGCTGGAATCAAGCTAACTTCCTACATGACCGATATATTTGGATTATCTGGAAGAAATTTATTAAATCTACTAATCAATGAAGAAGAGATTACTGCCGAAAAAGTTGAAAAGGCAGTTTATACTTCACTAAAATTTAAAGTGCCAGAATTAATTGAAGGACTTACTGGTTTTTTTAGAAGTCATCATAGATTTTTATTAGCACAAGTTTTAGATGTTATTGATATGTATACTAGTAAAATAAGTGAATTAGAAATCAAAATTGCTGACTATCTCCTTCCTTATCAACAATATGTTGATAGTTTAGTCACTATTCCAGGAATTAGTTTAGACTCAGCTGCTGTAATTATTTCTGAATTTGGAACAAATATGAATCAATTTTCTTCTGCAGAAAGATTAGCATCATGGGTTGGTTTATGTCCTGGAAACAATGAAAGTGCTGGGAAAAGACGTTCTACAAGAATTTCAAAAGGAAACTCATATGCAAAGAAAATTTTATGCCAATGTGCCTATTCAGCTTGTAAATCGAATCATCTTAGATTCAGAAATTATTATCAAAGAATTAGTCAGAATAGGGGTGGCAAACGTGCAACAGTGGCAGTTGCTCATCTCATTACTAGAATTATTTATTATATGTTAATGAGAAATGAAGTCTATCATGAATGAAAATTAGTGACCCTTGAAATTTTTGGCTCTTAAATTTCATAAGAGAGAGAAGGAGTCTTTTTTTGCTTTTTGACTGCGATTTAATACATAATGATAGTGAAGCTTTCGTATAAATTGCTGTTGTTTTGCTCAAATCGTATGTTAGGAAATGCTTCGGCATTTCCTTTTTTGCGTTATTAAATGATTTCACAGATGTTCTGTTGGATCAGGACACGCATCCGGAGATGACGAAAAGTCCGAAATCCAAAAGCAATTCTTTTGATTACTTTGATGAGGTTATTCTTTCCCTCTAATTTTCCGTTTGAATAGGGATATTTTAAGGAGTTTATGATGGCTTCTGTGTGCTTTTTCAGATAACAAATTGCCTTTTTAAATCCATCATTCAAGGAATGTGGCAATGATTCAATGAGATTGAAAAATTCAGTAAAATCTTTTGCATCAAAAGCAGCTAATAACTCTTGATAGACTTCATAGCTTTGTCGTAGTTGGTTATCTATAGAGAGTAGGTAATCAAGCACCTCCGACTCCATCATGTATTTCCCTTGGAAGAGGGGAAATTGCTTAAAAGAGGTGTAGTTTAGTTTTGTATTTTTCTTTAGGATTGTTCGCTAATATTTTTTCAGCTTTCGGTAATCTTTTTGCGCTTGTGGATCGCTTTTCTTTAGTTGCTTCATTGTCTGAATTCGTTGGGTATTAAATGCACGCGTCATTTGTTGGATGATGTGGAAGCGATCGATAGAGAGTCGCGCATTGGGAAAGACTTCTTTCGTCACTGCATCGTAAGAGGCATTCATATCCATCACGATGTGTGTCACACGTTTTCTGGCTTTTAAGGTAAACCGTTGGAAGTATGCCCGTAACTTGAATTTGCGCCGATCATCTAAGATATCAAAGATTTTGCCAGTATCAGCATCACTAATAATAAAGCACATAGCTCCTTCACAATCACGCGTTCCTTTGAATTCATCAATTAGAAGATGCTTGGGAAGAGAATTGATTTTTTTTTCGTGGCTCTTCAAAGAAGCTATCTAAAACGCGCTCAACGGTTTTTGTGGAAACAAAATACCGCTGTGCAATATCCTTCATTGAGATCTTTTTCTTCAAATCCACAGCAATCGCAAATTTTAAGGCCTGTGAAATGTAACAATTTTCCGCTACATAATAGGTTTTGGCAGAAAACGTATGATGGCAC
>NZ_JBHUMO010000033.1:61693-62202 GCF_042685105.1 Enterococcus camelliae
CAGAATCAAATCCACAACATTCGCAACGATGCACTTCTCCCGGTTAATAAGCCGGTAAATACATTGGCCATACGGCCATGAACGCGCTCTTTACTAATGGCATCTTTTGAAAAGGCAATATGGGAATCTTTGATGTTCAAAATTTGTTTGATAGAATGACTTGTCTTTTCATCCGTACATTTGATATTCTTAGTTATGGACATTTGGTTATCCTCCTATGATTGTTTTTGACGATTTAATTATAGGACAACCAGATGTCTTTTTGTTATAAAAAATATTTGGCGTCACTACTCAGTTTGAGTAACAACACCAAATATTATAGAACCCAAATGAGCTGAGCAATTGCTTCTTTTTTAGTTTTCGCTTTCATTTTCCTTCCCGTTGCCAAAAATCTATAAATATTCTTAACCAACTATAAAAATTGTCAGATTAATGTTTATTTCCTGTTTCTACGTGTCCGATTTTGCCACTTGCTCGCTACTCTCGTTTGCTATAACATTCCACAGGCG
>NZ_JBHUMO010000033.1:62212-105167 GCF_042685105.1 Enterococcus camelliae
TAGAATCAAATCCACAACATTCGCAACGATGCGCTTCTCCGGTTAATAAGCCGGTAAATACATTGGCCATACGGCCATGAACGCGCTCTTTACTAATGGCATCTTTCGAAAAGGTAATATGGGAATCTTTGATATTCAAGATTTGTTTGATAGAATGACTTGTCTTTTCATCCGTACATTTGATATTCTTAGTTATGGACATTTGGTTATCCTCCTATGATTTTTTTTTGCCGATTTAATTATAGGACAACCAGATGTCTTTTTGTTATAAAAAAATATTTGGCGTCACTACTCAGTCTGAGTAACAACACCAAATATTATAGAACCTTTCAAGTTTGAATGCACAGTGTGTGCTTGCGCTTATTATGGGTGCTGTTAGAGCAGAACGCTTTTGCGATGGTGCATTACTAGATTTCTTTAAAAGTGGCTGCATATTGAAGTGGCTTGAAAGATTAAACAGTATTGAGTAAAGGAGGTTTGACTTTGGATATTAATAAAATGAAAGCTCTACCGTATGATTAGCTGCGTGCATTATATAAGAACTTTCTACATAGCCAAAACATTTCACAATTAACAATTAATACTGCTTACACGGATACCTTCTACCTTTGGAGGAAAGGAAGCAAAGACATTTTCTGGAATGCAGTGACTAATAATGATTTTGAGAATTCAGCAAAAGACAAGTTAATAAAGGCTCTTTCTGATAACTCGACTGGTAACGCTAAATCACTTGTTAATAGTTACTTGTCTCATCTAAGAAGGTTCCGCCTATTCTTAGCTTCTGATGGAATTGTCGAGCCATCTGCGCCTACGCAGGAAAAGTATGCTTACCGTGCATATACTCGTAAAAAGAAAATGGACATTGACGTTCCTAATCCATCAGTCGACCAGGTTGAGATTTATCTTACAAAGTGGGACGGCCTTGAGAACTACCACCTGCAAGAGGATGCACTTAATAAACTGTTCTTTGAGCTATGCCCGAAGAATACAGACGTCATCGATGTTTTATTAAAGGCTTCAACGCTTAATGATTTTTATAGTACTAACATTTTCTCAATCTATCCAGTGGCCAAGCATATATGCGGTCTGGATATTGATGTGAGGCTTATGGCCGGTGATGTTACCCTGGTTAGAGATATCCAATATGTAACTATCGGTGATACAGAGAAGAATTTTTACTCCTTTGCCTCAAAGTATTGTAGCCATCACAATCCACTCGATTATCCGATTTATGATAGTTACGTCGATGAGGTACTTCGGTATTTTAGAAATCGTGATAACTTCTCAGATTTTCAAGATGGCGATTTGAAAGACTATGTTAAATTCAAAGGTATACTGATAGATTTCCGTGCCTTCTATGGCTTAGATAAATATAACTTGAAGCAAATCGACCAGTATGTCTGGCAGCTTGGAAAGGATTACTTCCCAAAGAACTACGGAAAGAAAAAACAAACGAAAATATAGGAGAAGATATCATGGCTAATTTTTTGGAAGAGTTTCAGGCTCATAATAGCGCAGTAAGACAGGAAATGATAGATGAAGAGGCTACTATTGTATAGGAAGAAAATATTGTTAAGGCTGCAGCAGCTTTGTTCGAGGCAAAGATAAAAGAAGATAAAATCAAAGATTTGCTTTCTAAATATTGGAATCTAAGACCAAGCAATGCTGCACGATTTCTTTATAATGCAAAAGATATATTTGGAGGAACAAAATGACAAATAATGAAGAGAAGGCATTGAAGGATTTCTTATTAGACATTGAATGTCTAAAACAATTAGATGAATGGACTGATGATTTTAACCTATTTGATGTATTAAGAATTACCAATATGGAAATTCGCCATAGTAATATTTTGGCATGGATTTTCGATCCAAATGAGAATCATGGTTTGGGGGATTCTTTTATCAAGTCTTTTGTCACTAAGGTTGTTAGTAAGTGTGACCATAATAAACATAATGCATTTGATTTGCTACTGCAGGATTTTTATACTTATCAGGTATATAGGGAATCAAATCACATGGATATTGTTCTTGTATCTCGCGAAGAAAAGACAGCAGTTATTATCGAGAACAAGATTTGGTCGAGCGAATCGTCTCATCAGTTAAATGATTATTTAGAGAAAAGTAAAACAGAGTATAAAGATTATAATATTTTGTATGTATTTCTTACTCCTTATGGGAGAGAAGCAAGTGACCCAGATAATTGGATAGCATTCTCATATGGGGAAATAATCGAATCCTTAAAAAATTCTATAAAAGGGATAAATCTTCGTGATGAGGTTTCGCTAGTGATACAGAATTATATTGATATAGTGAGGAAGAACATTATGAAAGAAAAAGATGAGAAGTTAATTGGAATTTGTAATGAGATTTATAACAAGCACAGAACAGCACTACGGTTAATTTTTGAAAATGTTAATATTAATAACTCTATAGAGCATGAAATTATCTGTGAGACACTTAGAGAACTTAATGATAATGGGCAGATTATTTTTAAGGATGAGAATAAGTGGCAGTTTTTCACAAAAGCAATGGACGAATATCTTCCGGCATTAGAAACTACAAATAGTTCATGGGGTACAAACTGGGTTTACTATTATTGGTTTGAAAAGTATGAGGATAAGTTGATCATCCATTTTGAACTTGGTGGGTGGAACCTTACTGATGAATTAACTAAGAGGAGCAATCTATTAATTGAAGCCTCCAAAAAGAAGGTAGATGAATATCGGTATAAAAGACTTTACTATAAATCTGCAAAACTTACCCAGGATGATTACGAAGAAAGCTTAAAAAATGCTACGAAATCCTTAATAAAGAGTGCTCTTGAAAACGAGAAGAAATTGCTTTCTGCGGTTAAGGAAATAGATTCTGAGTCATAAAAATATGTTTGAGGGTAGGAAACGGAGGAATATGATTTGAATGAACAACAATTCAAAAAGCTGTTGATTGATATGGTATCTATGGGAGATTATGCTTGTAAAGATGAATTATTGCCTTTGTTGAAAATAATAAATATAAAGTTTGAAAAAAACAGCAGGCTTTGCATATAGTGGAGTTTGGAATCAACGTAAGGAGTGGATAGGCTATCCATTCTTTCAAAAGAAAAACAGAACCAGGATCAATTTAAACGACTGATTCATCGACTGTCGGAGATGTCAGATATTGAACTAACTAAAGTAGAGAAACTCCTAGATGTGTTTTTTGATCCAGATTTCAAGCCTGATAGGAGAGTTGAAATATCTCAAAGCGTTATAACCGATGAGGAACAAAGTCTTGATAAGTCAATCCAGGAAGCGAAAAATAAACTGAATACTGAGCAGTTTGAGAAGCGAATAGAGCAGTTTAAGCAATCGAAGAAACCTAAAAACGGATAACGCACCATATTTGGTGCGTTATCCGTTTTTTATGGTATAATGAAATTAAATATGAGGAGGTCTTTATCTATGATTGGAGACAATATCAAATCACTACGCCATACACACGATTTAACACAACCAGAATTTGCGAAAATGGTCGGGATTTCACGCAATAGCCTGAGTCGTTATGAAAATGGGACCAGTACGGTTTCAACAGAGCTTATCGACCGTATTTGTCAGAAATTTAATGTCTCTTATATCGATATTGTAGGGGAGGACAAGATGTTAACACCTGTTGAAGATTATCAACTGACTTTAAAAGTAGAAGTGATAAAAGAACGTGGAGCAGCCATTTTATCGCAGCTCTATCGATATCAAGATAGTCAGGATATTGCTTTTGATGATGAAGCCAACCCTTGGATTCTCATGAGTGATGATTTGGCTGAATTAATCAATACGCAAATTTATTTAGTTGACACCTTCGATGAAATTGAGCGTTACAATGGCTATTTAGACGGTATAGAGCGAATGTTAGACATGGTGCATCATCGGGTGGTGGCTTAATGAGATTGGAAGAATTTAGTGAGGAAGAGTTTCAGAAGGCCTTGCAGCGAACCATTCGGGCCTTAACCCGAGGAAAGACGATTCCGGGTCAACCGAAAGCTATCTTGCTTGGTGGACAAAGCGGGGCAGGTAAGACAACGATACATCGTATCAAGCAGAAGGAATTTCAAGGTAATATCATTATCATCGATGGTGACAGCTACCGTTCTCAGCATCCCAATTACTTAGCCCTGCAAGAAAAGTATGGCAAGGACAGCGTGGACTATACCAAGGGATTTGCAGGAAAAATGGTAGAACAGTTGGTTGATGAACTCAGCACGCAAGGCTATCATTTGCTGATTGAAGGGACTTTGCGTACCACTCAAGTTCCTCGTCAGACTGCTCAATTATTAGCTTCTAAAGGTTACCAAGTTTCTTTAGCTGTAATTGGTACCAAACCAGAGCTTTCTTATCTCAGCACCTTGATTCGTTACGAAGAACTTTATGCCATCGATCCCAATCAGGCCAGAGCAACACCAAAAGAACAACACGATGGGATTGTTGAGAACTTGGTTGATAACTTGAGGGAGTTAGAAAGTGAGAAACTCTTTGAACAAATTCAAATTTACCAAAGAGATAGGGCTTGTATCTATGATTCTGAAACTGATAAAGATTCCGCAGCAGAAGTTCTTCAAGACTGCCTCTTCGGAGAATGGAGTAAGGTCGAGGAGGAGATGTTGAAGTTAGGTCGGGAACGGTTAGTTAAACTGAATAATAAGAATTTGCTGGAGAGTAACTATGGAATTTAAAAAGTTAGTAATTGAAAACTTTCGTAATTTTAGTTCTATTGAAATTGACTTATCAAATAAAAATGTGATATTCGGGATGAACGATTCGGGAAAAACAAATCTTTTATTTGCAATAAGATATTTGTTAGATAGAAGTATCAGAAATAAAGGTTTTATTAAATCAGATTATCATAAACATGATATTAGTAAACTGTTGATATAGATGATTCAATCAATCAAAAGTTTATTGAGATATCAAACCGACAAGCATCATTCAATAATATGAGTACAGATGAAAAACTTGCAGAGATAGCAGATTTAATAGAAAGTTTATTAAAGAAGAACGGTAAGTTTCTTACACTTGATTATTCTACGACTTGTTTTGATTATATACTTGGAAATAAATAAACAAGTCCCAAAATAAGTTATGAAAGGGGTATCTGAATGTCGAAAAAGGATTCCAAACAAGATATCAGGAAAAATTCTCATAATACTTCCTCACACATTCATCATCACAGATATGAGTCAGATTCACAGGCTTCATGTATTAGTGTTGTACCAATCTTTAATCATCTAGAAGCAGCGCAGATGGAAGAAATTATGAAAGTCATGAAGTCAATTTCATATAAAAAAGGTGAAGTGCTTTATCGAGAAGGAGATACATCTAATGTTTTATATGTTGTAAGTAAGGGTAAAATTAGAATCTACCGTTTATCTGAGTCTGGAAAAGAGCAATTATTGAGAATTTTAAATCCAGGAGATTTTACAGGAGAATTAGCTTTGTTTCGTGAATCAATCCATGAAGCGTATGCAGAAGCAATGATTGATACCGATGTATGTATGATTAGTAAAAATGACTTACAAGAATTTTTATTAAAGTACCCTACGATATCTTTGAAGATCTTAGCTGAGTTTTCTAACCGACTAGAAACATCAGAAAAACAAACAACTAGATTTGTCACCGAGAAAGTGGAGGCTAGATTATCGTTGTTTCTTGCAGAGTGTACAGATGGCGGAGATAGTCCAGTAGAAATTGAATTACCGATGAGTAAAAAGGATTTAGCCTCTTATTTAGGAACGACACCAGAAACGATAAGTAGAACGTTGGCTGATTTTGAAGATGCAGGTTATATAAAGCAAAAAAGAAACAGAAGGATTGAGATTTTAGATTTAGATGGTTTGTTGCTGATATAGCAGATAATCTTAAAATAAAAATAGAACAGTTGGCATTAAGTTAAAAATGCCAACTGTTCTATTTTTCTGCGTAAAAAGAACAAACTTGATGTAGATCAAGTTAATACCTTTTAATCCCTTATATAATGTAATCAACCCAAAGAAAAAAGAAAGAAGGAAAAAACATGTCAAAAAAATTAGATTTTAATCAAGTCAAGGAAACACATTTAAAAACATTAGCACAGTATGTACCACTTGTAGCACGAGTTCATGGCGGCAATCATCCAGAATTTCACCAAGTTCGTGAAGTATATGAAAAGCTTGCAAAAAAAGTAAAAGATGCAGGAGTGGAAAAACCTGACTTAGTAGATGAATTTGTAAAGTTACGTGAAATTACAGACAATTATACAGTTCCAGATGATGTTTGTGAAAGCTATGAAGCAGTCTATAACATGTTAGCAGAATTAGATAAAGCATATGAATCATAAAAGAAACAAGTGATACAATTAATAAAAATCATAATAGGAAGGAGTATGTATATGCAAAAATTAATTTTAGGAAGAAAGAATCATATTACAATAGTAAGTGCAATTTTAATAATAATTGCATATGTTAGTAAATTAGGATTTCAAAACGAACCTATAGCCATATGGTCACTAATAATTGCCTCTGTTTTAGGAGTTATACCGATTGCCATCCAAGCGTATCAAGCACTCAGAGTTAAAGTAGTCAGTATTGATGTGTTAGTGACCATTGCAGTCATTGGCGCGTTTCTAATTAGAAATTATGAGGAGTCAGCAATTGTTACTTTTTTATTTCTATTTGGAGCTTATCTAGAACAAAGAACACTGAATAAAACACGTTCTGCCATAAAAGAATTAACTGAAATGGCGCCTGAAGTTGCTCTAAAGCAACTGAAAAATGGTGAATTTGAAGAAGTCGCAATAGAAGAGGTTGATGTAGGTGATATTTTACTTGTTAAAACGGGTGCAAAAATTCCTGTTGACGGGACAGTTTTAACAGGAGAAGGGCACATTAATGAAGCAAGTATCACAGGGGAAGCCGTTCCAGTAAGCAAAAAGAAAGATTCAGGAGTATATGCGGGAACAATTTTAGAAAATGGAACACTGCAAATCACTGCTGACCGTGTAGGTGAAGACACTACTTTTGGTAAAATCATTGAGTTAGTGGAAGAAGCGCAGGATTCAAAATCAGAGGCAGAACGCTTTATAGATAGATTCTCTAAATATTATACACCGGCTGTTTTAGTTCTCTCTTTTATTGTATGGCTCATTTCAAGGGATATTCAACTGGCAATTACGATATTAGTTTTAGGATGCCCAGGAGCATTAGTAATCGGTGTTCCCGTTTCAAATGTTGCGGGTATTGGTAATGGAGCACGTCATGGTATTCTTCTAAAAGGTAGCGAGGTTATTAATGATTTTAGCAAACTAGATACCATGGTATTTGACAAAACGGGAACATTGACAATAGGAAATCCTAGAGTAGCTGATAAAGAAATTTATGCAGATAATGTAGATGACGTATTCGCTTATCTGTCAAGTGTTGAAAAGGAATCCAATCATCCATTAGCAAAAGCAGTTGTGGAATATATTGGAGATATAGAACCATTTAGAGTTGAAAAAACAGAGGTTGTAAAAGGCGGAGGAATTGTAGCACATGTAGAAGGCCATAGAGTTGCGATCGGAAATGTTGCACTGATGAAGAAAGAAAATGTACATTTAAGTGAGAAGGTTCACGCAGATATTGCTAGATTTGAGGAAAATGGAAATTCATTAGTTTTAACATCAGTTGATGGTGAATTAAAGGTATTGTTAGGAATTCGTGATCAAATTCGTCCAGGTGTAAAAGAAAATCTTCAGAAGTTGAAAAAACTTGGTGTTAAAAATCTAGTCGTTATTTCAGGTGATAATCAAGGAACTGTTGATTTAGTGGCGCGTGAACTAGGTTTTACAGAGGCCCGCGGGCACATGTTGCCGGAAGATAAATCAGCATATATAAAAGTACTGCAAGAAAGAGGTCAAATTGTTGCATTTGTTGGGGACGGAGTAAATGATAGTCCTTCACTAGCTCTAGCACAAATTGGAATTGCCATGGGAGGCGGAACAGATGTAGCCATAGAAACGTCAGATGTTGTTTTAATGAATTCAGATTTTAGTCTCTTGCCACATGCACTAGGTTTAACAAAAGCGACAGCTAATAACATGCGACAAAATATTTTTATTGCAGTTGGAGTTGTATTAGTCCTGCTAGCTAGCGTATTTTTTAGTGACTGGATGAATATGTCAATCGGAATGTTAGTACACGAAGCAAGCATATTAGTGGTCATTTTAAATGGTATGAGGTTGCTACGCTACAAACTATGAAAATAAACAACAAATTAGGCTGTTGATGCAAATCAATTTAATGATGATAATAATTGAGTATAATAAAATCGATATAAACTAAAGGAGAGAAGAAAATGCAAAAAGCAACGATTCAATTAGAAACATTAACATGTCCGTCTTGTATGCAAAAAATAGAGAATGGTGTGAAATCTTTGGACGGGGTAAGTAAAGAGAGTTTAAAAGTACTATTTAATTCAAGCAAGGTGAGGGTGGAATTTGACGATGAAAAAGTATCTATAAAAGACATTGAACATGTTATCGACAAATTAGGTTATGAAGTATTAAAATCTCAGGTCAAAAATATTTAAGTAACGAACCACTTAAGTTTATATGGGAGATAGTGTTTGGGAAGCATTTTTTCCTAATAACTGTATTAGAGGAGCTATGTAATAAAACCATACTTTGACTGATATGTTCTCACATACGAATTCCCTCTGTGGATATGTTTCCACAGAGGGAATTTTCGATAAAAGCATTTGAGCCAATATTTCTTGACAGCTATGAACTTGTCTCAAAACATGTTAAGACAATTGTTCTTTTGTCCCAACAAAAACCTAGTGATAAGATTGAGGTAAACTTGGATTTAGATGAGTTCGATGCGACAAGTGAAGAGATGAAAGCAACTTATAATGAAATTCAGCAGTATGTGCTGAAAGAAACTGGACTGATGGTGTAGTTTAGTTATGAAAAATAAGGAAGGAATAGAACTGGTAATTGAATATGCCAAGGAAAATGCACAGGTTGTGTCTGATGAACCGGAAGATGAAGGATATTTGGTGAGATCGGAAAGAGAAGAGCCAGTAAATTATGTGTCTTATGTCTTGAAACCAGATACTGTTGGTTGTTAAGGATTCTGCTGATGAGTCATCCTACGTTCCAGTGTTGGAAGCGGCTGGATATGTGCTACAGATTCGAGAACCTGACTGGTTTGAGCATCGTTTGTTTAAAGGACCGGATACCGATATTAATCTGCACGTGTTCAGTTTGGGCACATCAGAGATTGATAGAATGTTACGCTTCCGTGATTGGTTGCGGACTAATGATACTGATCGGGACAAATATGCACAAGTCAAACGAAGCTTGGCAAAGAATAAATGGAGGCATGTCCAGCACTATGCGAATGCTAAAACATTAATAGTACAGGAAATCATGAAAAGAGCGAATAGTAATAATGCTTAAGGAGAGTGTCATGTTTTCTTGGTTTGTTATAGGAGGTTATATCAATGAAAAATACAGTAGATAACTTGTCGAAAAGTAAAGTTATTTTAATGTGCGGCCCTGCGGGAGCAGGTAAAACAACACTAGCAAAAAAATTTGAAAGTACTGGGATGACAATACTATCTTATGATGAAGAATCATTCAAACGAGGTTTGAATGAACATCCTTTACCTCAGGAGGTTTTAGAAGATATTAAAACCTATCTTGATGAAAAACTAATTTCACTTATCATGCAAAACATTGATATTGTTCTCGATTATTCATTTTGGTCTAGAGAAATGAGAAATGAATATATTTCATTATTAAAGAAATACGACATAGAACCCAAAATCTATTATATAAAGACACCTAAGGAAGTTGTTATGGAACGTATTCGAAAAAGAAACGGAAATCATCAAAATGATATCATATTGACGGAGCAAACAGCTTCCACTTATTATGATCATTTTCAACCCCCAACTGCTGAAGAAGGTGAAGTTATAGTAGTCGAGGGATATTAATATTGTGGTTTTAGGCATGGAAATTGTACTAGATGATAAGTTTTGTCAAATTTTTTGAAAGATATAATTCCAACAAGGGGATACCAGCTTCAGGTGATATCATTATTGTCATCTCAGAGCAGGGGGTAGTATTGATTCAGCCGGAAGAATAAGTGGCGATGCAATGAAGACGATGAATGCATTATTGAAATTGCAGGAAAAAAACTTACTGAAATATGTTATGTTTATTCTTTTGACAACTCTACTCAATCATGATTATGCAATTAGACACGTTATTTTTTATCATGAATGGATATGTTCCCGTCTACCGATAGTGCTAAAAACGCAGTGGATATGTTTCCGAGAACGAACATACTCAAATGACATTCATTCTGTCCTCTAAAGCCACGTTGAGAGTGTAGGACTGCTGACAAGAGTTGAGAAATAGAGGCCAGAAATTTCTTGAAGTGGCGGTATTTGGTATCTTTTAGAGAGCTGAAACTTGACTCTTTGTCAATTGCTGTTATTTTGCTCAAATCGTATGTTAGGAAATGCTTCGGCATTTCCTTTTTTGCGTTATTAAATGATTTCACATATGTTCTGTTGAATCAGGACACGCATCCGGAGATGACGAAAAGTCCGAAATCCAAAAGCAATTCTTTTGATTACTTTGAGGAGGTTATTCTTTCCCTCCAATTTTCCGTTTGAATAGGGATATTTTAAGGAGTTTATGATGGCTTCTGTGTGCTTTTTCAGATAACAAATTTCCTTTTTAAACCCATTATTCAAGGAATAATGTCCCCTTGAATGGCATGATCTAAAGATGCAACAAAACCATTCAGGATCAAATACAACTTCAACATTTTATTTGAACGCTGAGAAATATCCTGAGCGAAGATTGTAGATTTATGTTCACCGATTTGGTGACTCAGGGCCATCAAGAGTGTTCCAGTACATGCAGAAGGGTCATAACATTTGATATTATGCAAATCGGGGTTATCTCCAACGAGAAGTCGAGCCATTATTGTAGCGATTCCATGAGGTGTATAATATTCTGCATATTTACCACAATCGACCGTGTTGTAGTCTTAAATCAGATATTCAAAGATTGCCGCAAAGAAGTCATAGTTTTCCGTGAAAACTCCCTCGAAAGAGAAGTTAACCAGCTTATCGACTAAAGCTCTTGCGAAAGGTGCACGTTCGGCAGTATCTGTAACATAAACAGTCAAATTTTCAAATCGTGGAATCTTTATGTTTTGAGTTGAGAAGATATCGATATTTTTTTCGGCAAAATCAATCATTGTTACATCAAAGATTAAGTCGAAATATCCCTTTTATTGCTGATTACATAAGTTAGCTATTAAATGTTGTGGTTTGGGACGTGGAATGTCAGGAGATGATTCATCAAAAAGATCTAGGCGATCAACTTCAAACATTTCTTCATAAGATTGATGGTACGATTGCGACTATTATGGCACTTGATAGAGCGATTCGCTTTGGGAATGATAATGGAGCAAGTGTCTATGATGTAGGGGGTGTTTATGGCAGAATAAAAGTACACACGGTTCAGCGCAAAAGCGCATAGTCCCGCAAATCCCTTAAGCTATAATAAAAAGCCATTGCGGACAACCTGAAATTCCTCAAAAAAATTTATTCAACAAAAATGATTAATACTGGCGGACGTAACGGAGAGGTTCATTCTCCAGATCATAGTTTCCAAATGGCAATTGTTCCTCCTGGTCGACGCGTTGAAGGTGCCACCAATCCTGAACAACTATTTGCTGCTGGCTATAGTGCTTGTTTCAATAGTGCTTTAGATTATGTAAAACAACAAGCGCAAGTAGACGGAAAATCAACCATTGAGTTAACGGTTTCTGTCTATAATTTAAGCCAAACTGATTTACCAGATGTACAATTAGGTGTTGAAATTGAAGGACACATTGAAGGAATTTCATTAGAAGAAAGCCAAAAATTACTGGAACTTGCTCATCAAACATGTCCTTATTCCCGAGCAACAAGAGGGAATATTGAAGTAATTTTGAAAGCAATATAATATTTTTGAAAGGAAGGAAAAGACGTGACAAGTACAAAAGCAATTGTCATCAATCAATATGGTGGCAAAGAGAATTTAGTTGAAGAAGATGTGTTACTACCAGAGTTACAAGCACATCAGGTATTGGTAAAAGTTAAGGCTACCTCAGTGAATCCTATTGACTGGAAGTTAAGGGAAGGTTATTTGAAACAAATGATGCCTTGGGAGTTTCCAATTATTTTAGGTTGGGATGTTGCCGGTGTTATCGAGGAAGTTGGGGCAGATGTTGCTGACTGGAAAATAGGCGATCGTATCGTAGCGAGACCTGATACGACTCGTTTTGGAACCTATGCAGAGTATACGATTGTAGATGACCACCTTTTAGCAGCATTACCTGAAGAGATTTCATTTAAGGACGCAGGTGCCTTACCTCTAGCTGGATTGACTGCGTATCAAGCGTTGTTTACTCATGGAAAATTAGAAAGTGGTCAAAAAGTTCTGATTCATGCGGGTGCTGGTGGCGTAGGAAGTTATGCAATTCAATTAGCTAAAAATGCAGGTGCGTATGTTTATACGACAGCCAGCCAAAAAAATCATGAACTACTGAAACGCTTAGGAGCAGATGAAGTCATTGATTATCACACGACTGATTTTGAGACGACACTAAATGAAATCGACTTAGTCATTGATACCATGGGAGGAGAAGTTCAACGAAAAAGTTTAAGCGTTTTGAAACCTCATGGACGACTCATTAGTATTGTATCCATTGAAAATCCAGAACTTGCGCAAGAAAAACAAATTGAAGCTAAAGCAATTTGGTTAGAACCCAATGGGCAACAATTAGCGATTTTGGTTAACTTAATGGCTGAAAAGAAATTGGTTAGTGTCATTGGTGCTGAATTTCCATTAACCCAAGCAGGTGTTTTTGCTGCACATGAATTAAGTGAAACGCACCATGCAGTGGGAAAAATTGTTCTCGTAACAGGAAAGTAATAGAACTGATAAAGGCTCTGTCATTCCATTTGGAAAGACAGAGCCTTCGTTTAAATGATTGGTAACATTGAAATTAGCAGGGATACGTTATCTAATTGATTGTGATATAATGAACTATAAGGAAAAGTGGAGAGGAAGGTCACCATGGAAGAGCTCATTCAAAAAAAAGCTGCCCTATTGGATTTGTACGTGAGTAGTCATTCCGTTGAAGAGTTTTTGTCGCATAGTTCACGAATTTTGAACAATCCCCTGATTATATTGGATGTTTCCTACAAAATTTTAGCTCATTCAGATGAGCATTTGATATCTGATGCTTATTGGAAAAATTACGTTGCACAAGGCTTTTGCTCGTTCGAATACGTGTTAAAAGCCAAACAGTTAGAGCCTGTACCTGATACCCAAGAAAACTCGTATTTTTTTCCTTGCCACGTTTGCAAGGACACAAAGTTAGTCATGACGTTAAAAAGTCAAGAAACGCAAATTGGGTATCTTATTATGTTAGATTCGCAGCATTCATTATCGGAACTGGATCAAGAGTTGTTTGAGATTCTTGGAAAGATGTTAGTCGAACGATTAGGTGGAAAAAATTCGAGGAGATGGTCTTCAAAAAATTCAGAGCTCGTTTTTTTAGATTTGTTAGCTGGAATGATTCACTCAAATGGCGAGCTTGCGGATAGATTAGAGGATAAAACATTAATCAAAATGGACTATTGGCGTGTTCTGGTTTGCGATTTATCACATCAAAAATTTACTGATCGCAATTATCCAGATCCGTGGAAAGAAATTCAAAAACGATTGCAAGCAACGTTGCATGCACAATTTTCGGCTTATTTTGAAGACAAGCTTGTGTTTCTTTACGCAGAAGAACAATATACAGAGCATCGTGGGCGACTGATTGAGTTTGCGAAGACTTACGATTTGAATATAGGGGTTAGTTCATCATTTTCAAATTTAATGCTCACAAGCGATTCTTATCAAGAGGCATACAAATGTGTCGAACTTGCTGATTTTCTCTTACCCAATAAAGTGTTAGTTGAATTTTACGAGGTTCAATTGTATACACTTTTGCCAGATATTTCAATTGATCAAGCGTTTCAAAAGTATACCCATCCAGTTTTGAAACGACTCTTAGAATATGATTTGGTGAATAAAGCCGATTTATTTGGGACACTTTATGCTTATTTACTTCAACATGAAAATATAAATCAAACGGCCATTTGTCTGTCTTTGCATCGAAATACGGTACGCTACAAATTAAAACGTGCGGTTGAAATAGGTGAGTTTTCTTTGGATAGTTCAATTTCATTGGCTCAAGTTTTGCTTTCGTATCAAATTCTTTCCTATTATTGCTTGAGTGCCCGAAATGAAGCGACTCATTCAGAAAATCAATTGCTTGAGATTAGCAAAGCGGCCTTTTTTCGAAACGTAGAAACAAACTGTGCAGCGTGTACAATCCAATCATGTGAATTTAGACACTAATACATAGTTTTACCTCTTTTTACCATGTTAAACTAACTACGTGAAAACGATATCAGTTTGAAAAATTAGGAGGGGAAAAATGTATACGAAATTATTTGAACCAGGAAACATTGGATCGGTCGAAATAAAAAATCGAATCGTCATGCCACCAATGGGAACCAGTCTCTCAAGTTTTACAGGAGAAGCGACCGATGAAGTGATTCGTTATTATGAAGAGCGGGCAAAAGGTGGCTGTGGATTAATCATTACGGAAATTGCTAGGATTGATGATGAAACGGGGATTGGTGAACCCGGTCAACTAAGTGTTACTTCTGGTAAATATATTCGAAAATTGGTTCAACTGACCGAAGCGGTCCATAAATATGATGCGAAGATCTTCTTGCAACTTCATCATCCAGGTCGGCAAGTTACCAGATCCTTATTGAATGGTGTCCAACCAGTGGCACCTAGCGCAATAGCCTGTAAGGTCGTCAATGAAATGCCACGTGCTCTGACAACTGAAGAATGCGATGAGCTAGTCAAGAAATTTATTACTGGTGCAGCGATTGCCCAACTGTCTGATTTTGATGGGGTTGAGTTGCATGGAGCTCATGGGTACCTTATTAATGAATTTTTAAGTCCATATACCAATAAAAGATCGGATAAGTATGGAGGAGATTTCACTAAACGACTAACCTTTTTAACGAGTATCGTGAAAGGAATCCAACAAGTATGTGGTCCAAAATTCTCGATTTCTGTTCGATTAAGTGCAGATGAGTTTCTTGACGGTGGCTTAAAGATTGAAGACACCATTCAAATTTCAAAAGTTTTGGAAGAGCTAGGTGTTTCCGCTATTGATGTCAGTGCAGGAACGTATGAATCAGGATATGCCGTTATTGAGCCACAATTTCTTCCAGAAGGTTGGAAGAAGCATTTAGCGAAGGCAATTCGTGAACAAGTATCTATTCCGGTGATTGCTGTCAATAATTTGAAGTATCCAAAAACCGCAGAGTTATTGCTAGAGGAAGGGGTTTGTGATTTTGCTTCGTTCGGAAGAGCCTTCTTAGCAGATGCACATTGGCCGAATAAAGCCCAAGCTCATCAGGAAGAGCTGATTCACAAATGTATCGGGTGTTTGCAATGTTTTAAGACGGTATTTGGGGGCAAACCGATTGAATGTACGGTTAATCCAATCGTCGGAAGAGAATTGCGTTATAACGAGCAAACCTTGATCAAGGATGGCGCGAATCGTTCAGTGATTGTTGTAGGTGCAGGTCCTGGCGGGATGCATGCTGCTACCATATTGGCGAAAAGAGGATATGCAGTAACGTTAGTAGAAAAAGAAGATCGCTTAGGTGGTACATTAAATACTGCTGAACAGCCACCTGCTAAGCAAATGATTGGAGAACTTATCAAGACACTTTCTTGCGAAGTAAAAGAAGCAGGGGTGCATGTTGTATTGAATCAGGAAGCAACGGTAAACTGGCTGGAACAACAGCAGCCTTATGGTATCGTTATTGCTTGTGGAGGCAACCCAATTATTCCACCTATTGAAGGAGTGACACTTCCTCATGTGGTGACAGCCGAAGATGTACTTTTGAAGAAGGTCACAATTGACAATCAAAGAGTAGTCATTGTTGGTGGTGGTGTGACCGGATTAGAAACAGCGGAAGTCATGGCAAATACAAACGAAGTAACCGTGATTGAAATGGCAACAAGTGTCGGCAATGCTTTGTATACGAGTAATCGGATGATGTTACTCAACCATTTGCAAGAGGCTGGAGTGTCGATTCAAACCAATCGCATGCTGGCGCAAATTTCGGAAAAAAATGTTTTGTTGAAGGAAACAGGAAAGGAAATCGAACATCATTTACCATGTGATATGGTGGTATTGGCACTAGGTGTGAGTCCACGCAAATCATTCGTTCAAGAAATTCGCCAAGCATTTGACCATGTTATGGTTGTCGGCGATGCGCATCAGCCAGGTCAAATTGTTGATGCTATGAAAGAAGCCAATGACAAAGCCTACGTTTTTAGCTAATTGAAGTGAAATGAAAAAGAATAATGTCTCTTTTGAATGTGGATCCTTCTACATTTAAAAGAGATTTTTTTGATTGTATAGCTGGGGTTGTATTGACAAATACAGTAATTTTTGCAAAAAAGCTGGATTGCACGCTTTTTAGAAAATGGGTATCTAGAGAAAAAGCTGGTGATGTTTTTTTGGTGTTTTTAGCTGTTTTTTCTAGAAGTTAACCGTTTTCTAGTGATTGCTTGTGTTAATCTTAACTTGTTTCTTTAAATTTTTAGGTAGGAATAAAAGGAACGTACAAGATAAAGTAGATGAAGGTGTTGATAATGTGGTCGTAGGATGTATTGTAACATTTGTTGTTGGATTATTAGGTGGATTTATTGCAAAAAAGCTTGGCATGCCTGCACCATTTATGACTGGCAGTATGTTGGCAGTGGCGTTGTTTTCGATTGTATTTGCACAGGCAATGATGCCCAGCACATTGAAAACAATCGCACAAGTTATAAGTGGAGCCTATATTGGACAACAAATAAGCAAACAAGACATTTTCTACTTACCTAAAATAGGAAAGCCCATTTTATTTTTAATGGCGCTTTTCACAGTAAATATGTTTCTGATGGGTTGGATTTTTCATGTATTTTTTGATATGGATTTGATTACTGCTTGGTTAAGCTGTATGCCGGGAGGAATTATGGATGTCTCTCTCATCAGTATCGATATGGGAGCGAAGTCGGAGATTGTTGCGGCCATGCAGTTGATTCGCTTGGTGGGTATGCTGCTGATTTTACCATATTGGATTATGCTTATTATGCGTCGTTTTGGTCATGAGCAGCTGAAGTCTGGACAACGACAGCAAAAGAAAACTGCTGTGAAAAAAAATTGGAACGAGCCCATTAATACAGTAAAAAATGATACGCTGATTCTTTTCATTGCGACTTTGGGTGGGGGGCTAGGTGTTGTTTCAGGAATTCCAGTGGGAGCCCTAATTTTCTCTTTATTTTTTTCTGGAGCATTAAAAATTGTTAAAAATACGAGTCAAATTAACGGTAAGGTTCGCTATACCGCACAAATCTTAGCGGGTTCAATTATTGGTAGTTCGTTTTCGAGAAGCAGTCTTACACAACTCCATTCCCTCATCATTCCAGCTATCATCCTGTTATGTAGCTATCTAGTGATCAATGTCCTATTTGCGGTCGTGATTTATAAACGAGGTGTTTTCGATTTACAATCAGCATTATTTGCTTCCTCTCCAGCAGGAGCTACGGATATTTCTTTAATCGCAGGGGAATTGGGAGGCGATATGTCCAAAATTGTTGCTATTCAGATCAGCCGTACTGTTTATACAATCGTCATTTTACCGACTATCATTCGCTTTTTTCTCTAATTTTTCCGCAGTTCATGGAAGGGGGGGATCTGAAGGACTAGTCATTCTATTCATTAGGTGCGGTTCTTTTTTCTAGTCTTACAATAAACAACAGACTAATCTCATATAACAAAATTAAGGGAACGGTCATCGCAAGATGGGACATAACCTCTGGTGGGGAGATTAGTCCTGCAATGACGAGAATTGTAAAGTAGGCGTATTTCCGTTTCTTTTTGAGTTGGTCCGCACCAACTAGGCCAATGCGCGCTAAAAAAATAATGACCAGCGGGTATTGAAATAAAATCCCAAACCATAAAAGGACTTGCGTGAGTAATTGAAGATAGTCAGAGAAAGTAACCAATACATTAAACCCAAGGCTGGTAGAAAAACGAATGAGGCTGTTCACGATAATCGGGAAAATAAAAAAATAAGCAAAAATACCACCCGTCAAAAACATGGTTAAGACGAGAGGAAAGTAAAATTGACCGATTTTTTTCTCTTGCTCATACAGGCCGGGTTTAATGTAGGCCCATAGTTGCCAAAAGAGTAGCGGGAGTGTGAACAAAAGAGCCAGTAATGCGGCTAAATTTAGGTATACTTCCAATCCTTCTGAAATACGGATTGTGTAAAAATGGAAGGTAGCCGGTAATTGCCGCTCTTGCAAAGCTAAAACCCAGGGAACAATCCAAATACAAGCAATAAAAAAGAATCCAAAGAAAAAGAAGCCAACTAAAATTAAACGACGTCTTAATTCAATTAAATGTTCAAGAAGGGTCATGTTCACTACTATCCTTGATCATACTTTTGTCGATTGAATCATCGTTTTCACTTACTGTTCGTGTAATCTTGTAATGAGGGGCTTTCCTTTCAATTGAATGTACTTTGATGGTAGGTGAGACAGTCGATTTGACTGTTTCTTTTTGTTTTTCTAACTCTTCCTCATCATTGGAAACCAATCCAGCAGTTGCCTTTTTGAATTCCCGCAGAGTTTCCCCTAATGATTTTCCTAGTTCAGGTAGTTTTTTGGGACCGAATACCAACAAACCAGCGCCGACAATTAGTGCGATACTTCCAGGACCTAGAGCCATTTTATTTCTCCTTTTCATGATAATGATTATCATTCTCTTTTTTGATGATGGTAGAACACTTTTTGGTTTCTGTCAAGAAACGTTTTTGGAAAAAGAATACTTTCACCAAAAAGGGTTGAGAACACTGTGAAAATTAGTAACTGGAGTTCCGATAAACTATGTGAAAAAAATAGAAATTACCAGTAAACTTACCTAAAAATATATTGACTTATGGTCTTTCTCCTTCTAAAATGAGAATGGTTATCATTATCATTTAATTATTTTTAAGTAGGAGGAGTGAAAAGTGTCACTTATAGTGGGGCGACGAACACGAAGAGCTGTGTTAGGACGAAAAGCATTTATAGTTGGTATTTTCTTTTTTTTCTCTTTTTTATATGCCCCTTTCAGTCATGCTGAAACAATCTCAGTGACGAATGAAGAAAAAGCTGCAACAGTAACGATTGATCGAGTTGAATCAGATGATTGGGAAGGGGCAAACGAGGCCTTTCAGCCCATTAAGCAGTGGTGGGTTCACTCGAAACAACCAATGAAAGAGGTTAGTGGGGAGTTGGCTCAAAAAATTGATTTGGCCATTGCTCAGACCACTATTTACTTGTTGAACGAAGATAAGAAGGGAACGCTAGAGGGCATCGCGACTTTGCAAAATGCTTTTTCGTCCTATCAGATAGGCGATTACGTTGATAATGAAGGGCATATGAAACTGACGCTATCGCTTTACATTCATAAGTTAAACCAACTTGGCCAGCATATTGAAAAAAGTGATTGGGTTCAAGCACAGGCGTTGATTGATGAATTAAATACGCAGTGGTTATCTGTCGAAGGCGATGTTGTCAGTCGTTCACAAGAGATTTATGACAATACAGAAAGAGATTTGTTGTTATTACAAAATAGTATTGTCAAAGAGCAGAAGGAACAAAGCCTTTCTCTAGTGAAAAGCCTTGTTCAGGAATTATCCTCCATTGATTCCACTGAGTATTCACTATTTGATGTGGCAATGATTCCTTTTCGAGAAGGTTTAGAGGCACTTTTAGTAGTTTTGATGTTGCTTTCTGTCGGCAGAAGATCGCATGAAAAAAAGGCCAAGAAATGGATTTTAGCCGGAAGTTTTCTTGGCGTGTTGACAAGTATTCTTTTGGGGCTTTTTGTTGCTTTTGTTCTATCCGTGTTGTCTTTCGGTAAACAAAATAATTTGATTAATGGATTCGCTGGGATTTTTTCGAGCCTCATGCTACTTTATGTTGGCCTTTGGATGCATCAAGCTTCGGATGTAAAAAAAATGACCAATCGCTATCATACGAAAACAAAACAAGCGGTAGAAACGGGCAATTTTTTCTCATTAGCCTTGTTGGCTTTTTTAGCTATTTTAAGAGAAGGGTTAGAGATTGTTGTATTTACGATTGGAATGGCTGGTAAGATGAGTTTTGAAAAATTGTGTCTTGGCTTTGGGCTGGGTTTATTGTTCTTGGCAGTGATTGCGACACTAATCATACTGTTTGAACGAAGACTACCGTTGCATGTATTTTTCTTATTTTCAAGCGCCATTATTTTTTATTTAGCCATAAAATTTATGGGCTCTGGCATTCATAGTTTGCAGCTAGCTGGTCACATACCAAATACTAGCTCGGACTTTTTGCCATCCTTCACGCCACTTAGTATCTACCCATCTTGGTACAGTTTCATTCCACAACTTACGCTCGTTATTATCACAATCGGTTATGTTTGGATAAATTATTTGAAAAAGAAAGAGGAGAAAAGAAGATGAAAAATAAAAAGATAGTCCTTTCGTTGGCAATTGCTGGTATTTTATTAGGAGGTTGTGCAACGCAAACTTCGGGAAAAAAAGCAACAACTACGAGTAGCGAAAAAACTACCAAGGTTGAAAAACAAATCAAAAATGAAGTTTCCAAAATGTTGAACGAATTGGAAGAGGTTCAAGCAAGTATCTCCAAGAAAGATGCTGGGGAGTTAACATCTACAGCTAAGACCATGCATAAGCATTGGTTAGATTTTGAGAATACGGTTCGTTCCGAATATCCTTTAGAGTACACCAATGTTGAAAAATTCGAAACACCGATTTATTACGGATCACAGTATGACGCACCAGATTACGCATCTTTATCAGAAAATGCAAGCAATTTAAAAGATGCACTTGAATCTTTAGAAAATGCGAAAAAGACCAAAGAAAAAACGTCTGAGGTGCTAGATACAGCCGTTAAAAATTATGTATCATATGTTCAAGAGCAAGCAACAGAACTCGTTTCAGCAACAAAAGTGTTCACCGATGCGGTGAGAGCCGGAGACATTGAAAAAGCAAAAGAAAATTATGTGAAATCCCGAGTGTATTACGAACGAATCGAACCAGTTGCCGAAAGCTTTGGAGATTTGGATCCTGAAATCGATGCCCGAATTAACGATGTTGATTCTGAAGCAGATTGGACTGGTTACCATGTTATTGAACGTGCGTTATGGGAAAAAAAGACAACAGATGGTATGACAGAATACGCCAATAAACTGGATGAAGATGTCGCTAAATTGCAAGAATTGACGAAAAAGCTTGAGTGGAAACCTAAAGATATGGTCGCAGGAGCGATGGAATTATTAAATGAAGCTGCTACCACCAAAATTACGGGTGAGGAAGAAGCATACTCTCATACTGATTTGATGGATTTGGCTGCCAATGTTGAAGGGTCAAAAGTTGTCTATCAAGCCATTATTCCCGCATTAAACGAAAACGATCCTAAGTTAGCAGATCAGTTGGATAGTCAATTTAATACTATGGAAGACCTGTTAGCTACGTATCAATCAGGTGATAGCTACGTTCCTTATACACAACTGTCAGAAGATCAAATTCGTAAGCTGAGCACAAGCCTTTCAAACCTTTCAGAGTTGATGTCACAAACTGGGAAAATCTTCTAATTTAAAGAAAGAAAAGAGGAAAAGTGATGACTGAAGAGGAAAAAAAGCAAGGGAATGAAGCTGATAAAGGGCAGAAAAAGCGGGTTCAAGGAACCGATGAAGGGGAATCTCTGTTAAAAAAGAAATTTTCTAGAAGAGATATGCTGAAATTATCTGCGCTAACAGGAGCAGGAATAGCAGTTGCAACATCAGGAGTCGCTTCTACTTTGGATTTAATTCAGCACTTTTCACAAGAAAGTACCGAAGAAAAAGAAAACAATCAGATTATTTCTATGTTTGGCAAGCATCAACCTGGAATTATTACGGAACAACAAACCTATTGCTATCTTGTTGCGTTTGAGTTGCTAACTGATGATAAAGCTGAATTGGTCTCATTACTTCAGGATTGGACCCTTTTTGCGCTGAAAGCTACTAAGGGCATTCAAGTCAAAGATTCTTCCAATGATTTGCTACCACCAAACGACACGGGAGATAGCATTGGTCTTGGGGCACAAAAACTGACTTTGACAATTGGATATGGAGCAACCCTTTTTGAAAAAAATGGTGTGGATCGTTTTGGAATTAAGAATAGAAAACCATTATTTCTAAAAGATATTCCTAAATTTGCCCACGATTCTTTAGAGGATGACTATTCTGATGGTGATATTCTTTTTCAATCTTGTTCCAATGATCGACAAGTAGCCTTTCATGCCATTCGCAACTTGATCCGGATTGGATCTGGAAAAGTACAAGTCAAATTTTTAGAGGATGGTTTTATAAAAGGAGCGAAAAAGGAAACTCCGAGAAATCTGTTTGGGTTTAAAGATGGAACCTGTAATGCTGATCACGATAGTCAAAAAGGCTACAAAGAAGTCGTATGGGCAGAAAATGATGAACCGACATGGTTTCAAGGAGGTAGCTATTTAGGCTATCGAAAAATTCAAATGTTTTTAGAAGTTTGGGACCGCTCTAGCTTGTATGACCAAGAAAATACATTTGGACGGAATAAAATGAGTGGCGCGGCTTTTGGACGAAAAAAAGAATTTGATGAAGTGATTCTTTCAAAACAACCGAAAGATTCACACGTCTACCTTGCGAAAAAAACGGAGCAACAAATTCATCGTCGAGCCTATTCTTATCAAAATGGAATTCAGTCAAAAACAGGAAATATTGATGCGGGTTTACTGTTTATTTCCTTTATGAAAGATCCTTTTAAACAATATGTGCCAATGCTAAAAATAATGGGTGAAAAAGATGCTCTAAACGAATACACAAAACCAATAGGAAATGGCTTGTATGCTTGTCAAAAGGGTTTGTCAAAAGGGGAGTACTTTGGACAACAATTATTTCAAGCGTAAAAAGAACGAACAAAGTTACATTGCTAATGTGTAAAAGAGAAGTCGGAGAAAACGCGACTTCTCTTTTTTTTCTCAGCAAGCAATGGTTAGTGTATAATTAAGAAAAAGTTTTCAGAAAGGGCTTTTAAAGATGCGAACGTATCAGAACAAATCGGACTTAAAAAAAATGATTCAGCTTACTTTTCAGAAATACCTAGCAGAATTTGAAGCAATCCCTGAGGAGCAAAAAGATCAAAGAATAGAGGGTGTTGATCGTACGCCTGCTGAAAACTTAGCTTATCAGGTTGGCTGGACGAACTTATTACTAAAGTGGGAAGCAGACGAAAGTGCTGGGAAAATTGTTGTCACACCGACTGAACAGTATAAATGGAACCAACTTGGCGAGCTATATCAGTGGTTTAATGACACCTATTCTTCGCTAACGCTCGCTGCATTAAAAGAGCAGCTCACTTTAAATGTCGACGAAATCTGTGAATGGATAGAAAACCTGTCAGAGGAAGAATTATTTTCACCGCATCAACGTCAGTGGGCAGATAATGCCACGAAAACAGCTGTTTGGGAAGTCTATAAATTCATTCATATCAATACCGTTGCGCCTTTTGGAACTTTTCGAACAAAAATTCGCAAATGGAAGAAACTAGCAGGGTAGTCTAATTTTTTGCTGTAAGAATGTAGATGGAAGGGCATAGACTAGTGTTTGTTCTTGTAACTTTACCGAAAATTAGGTATTCTTTTGATGGACTGATAAAGATGAGAAGGTGAAAAAATGGATACGAAAGAAAAAATGAAGGCTTTGATTCAAAAAAAACAAGGGGGCGGCCGTTCTGAAAAAATGGCGATACCTAAAAATGATCGCAAACATATGCGCAAGGGGCCAAAAATTTATAATAAGTAAAGAAGGCGGATAAGTGATCATCATTTATCCGTTTTTTGCTAGAATGAAGGGCTAGTATGTATGAAGAAATCATCCAAATCTTGAATGAGCATCGCTGTGCAACAAATGCAGAAAAACAAGCCGCTTATCTAAAAAATCACTTTGTTTTCTTTGGAATTGCCACTCCGGAACGAAGACAGCTGATGAGACCTTATCTAAAAAGCTGGAGCCAGTCCTCCAAGATTGATTGGCAGTTGCTGACTAACCTGTGGCAAACAGATTATCGTGAATGCCAGTATGTCGCATTAGATTTTTTGCAAAGTAGTCAAAAACAACTTATTTTTGAGGACGTTGAGCGGATGTTGCCGATGATTCAAACAAAACAGTGGTGGGACTCGATTGATTGCTTTGATCAATTACTTGGCACGATTGGTTTGAGTGACGCCCGAGTCGGTTCACTAATGCTTCAATGGGCGGAGGCAGATGATTTTTGGCTGCGACGAATCGCCATTGACCATCAATTAGGAAGACGAGAACAGACCAATGAGCAACTTTTAGCAGCTATTATTTTAAAAAACAAGCGGGAAACGGATTTTTTTTTCAAGAAGGCCATCGGTTGGGCATTGAGGGATTATTCAAAAACGAATCCGGAGTGGGTCAAAAAGTTTATTGAGCAAAATAAAGACCAGCTGCAATCATTAAGTATTAGAGAAGCGATGAAGCATGTGTTATCCAAAAAGGAGTGAAAGAGATGTCAACTTCGCAACAAGTAAACCTTGAAATAAAACGGGCATTCATGAATTGGCGACAAGGAGGAGAGGGAAAAACGATTCTTCCTATTTTACGTGTACTGCATCAAGCATACGTTCGCAATCTTCCCATTTTTTTGGTAACAAAGGAAGAGCAATCAACTTCTGTTTTTCTCTCTTTAGCAGAACCGAATCTTGGAAAAGATGCAATGACACAACAAATCTGTGTTCTCGCAATGCAACGTTTTGTAAACAAATTAATTGAGGATGCAACCGTCCAAACGATTATTCTTTTGGTAAATGAACAAAGCTTGTCCATACCAAGAGCTTCTTTTTTGACGATTAGCCATCCCATAAAGCCTCATGTTGAACTGTATCCGCACAGTGTTTTAGAAGCTCAAGTGGGTGCAATTGTCAATGCTGCCAATTCATCGTTACTAGGCGGAGGTGGTGTCGATGGTGCTATCCATCGTGCTGCTGGACCAGAACTTTTGGTGGCTTGTCGGAAATTACATGGGTGTCAGACAGGCGAGGCAAAGTGGACGCCAGCCTATCTACTGACCAATTCAGATGGCATTATTCATACAGTTGGCCCCATTTACCATGGTACCAAGGATGATGAGGAATTACTGATTGCTTGTTACAGGCATTCATTAGATCTCGCAGCTCAACATGGTTGTTTTAGTGTTGCTTTTCCAGGAATTTCGACTGGTGTTTATGGTTACCCACTATCAAAAGCAGTGATCGTTTCATACAATGCTGTTATCACCTGGCTGAAGGAACATCCCGAAAATCCCATCAATGTTTACTTTTGCTGCTTTAAGGACAGCGAATATCAATGTTATCGGAATTATATTGAAGGAGTGAAGGCCAATGGCGATTGAGCGTGTTCGGCAATATTTTGCCCCGTTTGGTTTAACGAAAAGAATCCAAGAGTTTCCGACTTCCAGTGCAACAGTGGCACTGGCAGCAAAAGCTTTGAATTGTGAAGAGGAGCGCATTGCGAAAACCCTCGCCTTTCAAGTGAATCAAGCAGTGATTCTAATCGTCACAGCAGGCAATCAAAGAATTGATAATAAAAAATTCAAAACACATTTTCAAAAACGTGCCAGAATGGTTCCATTTGATCAGGTCGAAGAAGTTGTCGGTCATGCAGCGGGTGGCGTTTGTCCATTTGGCGTTCATGCAGGAGTAAAGACATATTTAGACCAATCGTTAAGTAGCTTTGAGACAGTGTTTCCAGCTTGTGGCAGTGCCAATAGTGCTATTGAGTTATCCATAGAAGAATTAGTTACGTATTCAAAGAGTCTAGGATGGGTTGATGTCTGTAAGCCTTGAACGAAAATAATTGATGAAAAAAGAACCCATGAGCAGGGATACAAATCAAAGTGACTTGTTCCATACTCATGGATTTCTATTTTTATCATGTTGTACTTAGTAGGTTAATGGGTTGTATCTTTCATCAGTTCTTCTAATTGCTTCATTGCCTGAACCACCACGTCAGGTGAGATTTCTTGCGCTAAAAGATGAATACTTTCTTCTGGGATGGTTGCTCGTTTCGCCACACGTTGGAAGTCTTCCTCACTGAAAGACATATTCATGTCTGCTAAACAAGTTGGTAAGCCGAGTTCATGGTAAAATGGCAGTAATTGCTCTATTTCTGTCAGATTTCCTTCAATTACTAATTGAACAAAGATACCGTAAGCTACTTTGTAACCGTGTAGTTGATGATGACTTTCTGGAATCATGGTAATCGCATCATGAATGGAATGGGCCCCTGCTGTTCGACCATATTCATCACCAAAGCCCCCGACCATACCAGCTAGTAGGATATTGGTTTCAATGACTGTTAAAAAAGCTTCATTGATTTGTTTTGTTTCCATTGCTTTTAAGGCGTCATTACTGAAAGTCAGTAAGTTGTCACGACAGTTTTTGGCTGCAAAATACGCGACTTGAACTTCGACGGGAAGGCTGTCCAATTGACGAATAATGGCATCTCCTTCATACCACTTGGCAAGCGTATCCGCAATGCCGGCAATGAGTAGTTTTCGAGGAGAAGATAAAATGACAGCAGGCTCTATTAATACCAAAGCATTGGCTTGCGGGAAGATATCAAAACGATCCATCGAGCCATCCTCAAAGTACATAACACTTAGAGGAGTGTAGGCTGCACAAGTGGATGCTAAGGTGGGTAGAATTAAGACCGGGCATCGTAATTGATGTGCGGTTTGTTTGGCTAAATCGGATATCTTTCCACCACCAACAGCGAGAATAGCTTCCGCATCTATTTCTTGGAATAAGGTGAGTAACTCTTGCACACGAGTATCAGTACAAATACCTCCATAGTATTCAAAGGTTATTTCGAAATTTTTTAAATCAGGAAAATAAGGTTTCGCTGCCTCCCAAGAGTCATTTCCGTGTAGAATCAGTAATTTTTTGATTTTTCTTCTGGTTAGATGAGTTGGCAATGTTGCCCAGGCGCCTTCATGGCAGATATATTCTTGCGGTGCACCACGCACAATCAAGTGATTCGTCATTGAATAGTCACACTCCTTTATTATGTATTATTAATAGTAGTGCAAGTTTTGAAAGCTGACAAGAAATATTTAGAAAATATTGACAAAATTCCCTCATTCGCATTGATATCAAGATAGAACAAACGCTGTAGAAACACTTGTAATTGGCTTTTGTAGAAGAATGCCTTCATTTGAAAAGTCTTTCCAAGCAATTTAGGGTGTGCTATTATGATAGTGTTACACTATGAATTTTTATACATGAAATGAATGATTTAAAAGGGGAGAATACGACGTGAGTAAAAAGCAAAAAAAATGGGTGTTTCTTTTGTTAACTTGTTTGTTAGCAATGGGGAACCTGCTATCAATAAGAACGGTTCATGCCGAGGAAAACGATGCACAGTACCAAAAGATAAAGGATTCAGGTGAATTAATTGTTGGTTTATCAGCGGATTATGCACCCTATGAATTCCACGCGGAAGTAGATGGAAAAGATAAGATTGTTGGCTTTGATGTATCGATTGCTCAAAAAATTGCGGACGACCTAGGAGTAAAATTGAAAATCGAGGAACTTGGATTTGATGCCCTACTTGGTGCATTGAAGACGGGCAAAATTGATTTGATTATATCTGGAATGACGCCGACTGAAGAACGACTAAAAGAGGTTGATTTTTCTGATCCATATCTTACCTCGTCACAAAAAGTAATTATTCGCAAAGCAGACAAGGAAAAATACAAAACGGTTACGGATTTTAAAGGAAAGTCTGTTGGGGCCCAAAAACAAACCACACAGGAAGAGTTGGTGAAAAATGAACTTGTTGGTGCTATCCCAGTATCTCTGCAAAAAGTACCTGACTTAATCTTAAACTTAACCAACAAAAAGGTTGAGGGTGTTGTCTTAGAACAGCCTGTAGCTGAAGCCTATGTTGATCGTGATCCCGCTTTGGCATTAGCTGATGTCAAGTTTGAAAATGGGACCAAGCAAACGGCAATTGCCATGCCCAAAAATAGCCCAGTGTTGAAAGAGAAAATTAATGCTTCTATTAAAGAAATCAATGATAAAGGCTTAATGAAAACTTATCAAAAGCAAGCCAATCAACTCATGTTCCAAAAAGATCAAAATTTCTTTCAAAAATACTACAAGTACTATGTTAGTGGTGCGGGTTACACCATCTTTTTAGCCATCATTGGTGTACTTTTCGGCGCAATTTTTGGTTCAATTTTAGCGTTAGTAAAACTTGGAAAACTACGAGTGTTGCGTTGGTTGGCAACAGCTTATATTGAATATGTTCGGGGCACGCCACTTTTAGTACAAATTTTTATCGTGTATTTTGGATCAGGTATTATAGGGATTGATTTATCAAAACTTGCAGCAGGTTGTATCGCTTTGGCTTTGAACAGTGCTGCATATGTAGCTGAGATTATTCGAGCTGGCATTAGCGCAGTAAACAAAGGGCAAATGGAGGCCGCACGTTCTTTAGGAATGAATCAACGACAAGCGATGCAGTATATTATTTTTCCGCAAGCCATTAAGAATATTTTACCTGCTTTAGGAAATGAATTCGTCACAGTAATTAAAGAATCATCTGTGGTATCAGTGATTGGTGTTTCTGAACTGATTTTCCAAGCTGGCAATGTTCAAGGTGCAAGCTTCAAACCATTTTTACCATATGTTATCGTTTCTTTGATTTATTTTGTGTTGACCTTTAGTTTGTCAAGATTATTAGGTGTTGCTGAAAGGAGAATGAATACGAATGATTAAAATAGAAGATTTGCATAAAACCTTTGGAAAAAATGAAGTATTGAAAGGAATTAATTTAGAAATTGAAGCGGGCGAAGTGGTGGTCGTGATTGGTCCTTCTGGAAGTGGTAAGAGTACGTTTTTACGGTGCCTAAACCTGCTCGAAACACCGACTTCTGGTCGAATTGAATTCGAGGGAACCAACTTACTTGATAAAGGCGTAAATATTGATCAATTACGACAAAAAATGGGGATGGTTTTTCAAAGCTTTAATTTATTTCCCCATAAAACCGTCTTAGAGAACGTAACGATTAGCCCAATCAAAGTAAAAAAAGAGGCAGTTTCTTCAGCCAATGAAGCCGGCTTAAAATTATTAGAACAAGTTGGTTTAAGAGAAAAAAGCGACGCTTACCCGGCTAGTTTATCAGGAGGTCAACAACAACGGGTAGCAATTGCGCGTGCTTTGGCTATGAATCCGGATGTGATGTTGTTCGATGAACCAACTTCCGCTCTCGATCCAGAGATGGTAGGGGAAGTATTAGCCGTTATGCAAAATTTGGCAGAAAATGGGATGACCATGGTTGTCGTAACCCACGAAATGGGCTTTGCTCGCGAAGTAGCGGACCGCGTCATCTTTATGGATGAAGGGGTGATTCAAGAAGAAGGAACGCCTGAAGCAATCTTTTCTCACCCTCAAAATGCCCGCACACAAAGTTTTTTAAATAAAGTCTTGTAATAAGGAAATAAAGGAGCATATAATCTTGAAAAAATTAACGGTTGCCAAACGTTTTCAAAACCCTGAAGAAAATTTACTAATGGAGATTGGTATTTTGGCAAAACAAACGGAGGGTCTCATTGATCTATCAATAGGTGATCCAGATTTAGAAACGAATGAAAAGATTATCGATTATGCAATGTTGTCAGCCAAACAAGGGCATACACACTACACACTTTCTGATGGTAGTCCGGAATTCGTGCAATCAGTCATTCATTTTTATAAAAAAAACTACAATCTATCATTTGAAACAAATCAGGTCAGAGCAACAGTGGGAGCCTCTCATGGCATGTATCTTGCGTTATTAGCAATTCTTGATCCTGGTGATGAGGTTATTATTCATGAACCCTTTTTCTCACCTTACAAAGATCAGGTCCTCTTAGCAGGGGGCAAACCGGTGATTATTCCTACCTTTGAAGTGGATGATTTTCAATTAGATAGCCAACGATTAAGAGAAGCTGTGACAGACAAAACTAAGGCCATTATTATTAATTCACCAAACAACCCGACTGGGGCTGTTTTTACACGTGAAACGATGGAAAGTATTGCAGAGATAGCCATTAAAAACAATCTCTTTATCCTTTCCGACGAAATTTATGAAGCCTTCACTTATTATGATGATTTTGTCCCAATGGCGACGTTTGCGCCAAAGAATACGGTGACGTTTAGTGGTTTTTCAAAAGCTTTTGCGATGACCGGTTGGCGAATTGGTTATATGATTGCACCGAGTTCCGTCAATGACGTGGCTAGATATTTAAATGAAAACATCTCTTATGCAGCCAACTCGCTTTCTCAAAAAGCCGGGAGTTATGCGCTGAACCATTTCGAAGATCTTGTTCCTAATGTAGTTGCAATCTTCAAAGAACGCTTGGAATATATAGAAGAACGTGTTGCCGCCATTCCTTTTTTGTCAATGAGAAAGATGAAGGGAACGATGTATGCTTACATTAATATCTCAAAAACGGGACTCTCTTCCATACAGTTTGTTGAAAAACTGTTGAAAGAAAGTCAAGTATTAATGATACCTGGTACTGCTTTTGGTGAACATACTGGAAGCAATCATGTTCGATTAGCAGCAACCCAACCAAAAGAACAACTGAAGGAAGCATTTGATCGTATAGAAAAACTCTCTTTCAACCAATAGACCTGAACAAACGAAATATTCTCTTTTTTAAACTTTGCTAGACACAATCTAAAAATTATCTAAATGAGCGTATAAGGAGTATCAACTAGATACTTGCGAAATCATTTAGATAATTTTTTTATCTGTGCGGAACATTTTTTTCTTTGATTATCAAATAAACCGATTTCAAATTTGAAATATTTTTACAGTTTTGTAATATTTGCTGCTTTCTTCTCGTTTTTTGCTTTGTTTTTTTAGAAATACAGGGATATTTACGAAAAAAAGATTAAACAATTGTTACAAAGGAAACAGAGTGAAAGCTTGATGTGACAACAAATAATTATTAAATTTCTTTATAGATACTAGAAAAAAGGGCTTTTTTCACCTTTTTGAAATATTTCGTCATAAAACTGTCACCTATAAGCACGAAATCCTTGGTAAGATAGCACATGTAAACAACAACGTACCTATTCAAAACACAAAGGAGAACAAACATACATGAAAATTTTTAAATCATTAGCTCTAAGTGCTGTCGCTCTTGTCGGATTCGTTGCTTATACGGGAACTGCCCATGCAGATGAAATTGAATACACAATTCAAGCAAACGACACCTTATCAACAATTGCACAAAAATATTTTGGTTCATCTGATTTTGTTGATCGCATAGCTGCAGATAACAATATTGATAACGTGAACCTTATCTTTGCTGGTGAAAAATTAGTTTTAAACACGGATGCACCGGCTGCAGTGGCAACCGCTTCTGCGCCAGCAACAACCACAAACACGCAACCAGCTGCTCAAACTCAAACTCAAACAACTAGTCAAGCAACAACGACTACACAAAGCACGACAACGTATGCTTCAACAGCAACGGGATCTGAGTCTGAAGCAAAAGAATGGATTGCAAACAAAGAATCAGGTGGTTCATACACAGCAACGAATGGTCAATATATTGGCCGTTACCAATTAACAAATACGTATTTAAACGGTGACTACTCTGCAGCAAATCAAGAACGTGTAGCAGATGCTTATGTTCAAAGCCGTTATGGTTCATGGTCAGCAGCCAAAGCATTTTGGTTGGCAAATGGTTGGTATTAATTAATAAATAATCAAAAGCTATCTTCTTCGGAAGGTAGCTTTTTTTGTGTTTAGCTGCTGTTATAAGCTTGTTCTTCGAAGGGAAGATTCGAAGCACACACGAACATTAAATGAAAAATAACTGATTATCAGACGGTTTTATGAATTTATTTTAAAAAAAGAACTGAATAAAAATAAGGTTGTGCTATAATAAACAAAAATAAAAGGAGGCTGTCCGAAAATGAGAGCAGTGTTAACGGTTATTGGGAAAGATAAGGTTGGTATTATTGCAGGAGTGAGTCAAGAATTGGCGGCATTGAATATCAATATTGTAGATGTTACACAAACCATTTTACAAGATAATTTTACAATGATGATGATGCTTGAGTTACAACCACAAGCAGATTACGAGTTAATCCGGAATCGATTGAAAACGTTGGGTGAGCAACTAGGCGTGAAAATCAGTATTCAAAATGAAGAAATTTTTGATGCAATGCATAAATTGTAGGCGAGGGGAAACGAAATGGAGACAAATCAAATCTTAGAAACAATTCGTATGGTAGAAGAAGAAAATCTAGATATTCGAACGATTACCATGGGTATTTCATTGCTAGATTGCATTGATGCAGATGTAAATATAGCCTGTCAAAAGATTTATCAAAAAATTACTACCAAAGCGAAAGACTTAGTCAAAGTTGGAGAAGCAATCGAGATGGAATACGGCATTCCAATCATTAATAAACGTATTTCAGTGACGCCAATTGCATTAATTGCCGCCGCAAGCAAAGTGGATGCTGAAGGGTGTGTGGAGTTTGCCAAAACGCTTGACCGAGCAGCGAAAACGGTTGGGGTGAATTTTATTGGTGGCTATAGTGCTCTAGTAGAAAAGGGCTACCAAGCGGGTGATTTGCCACTGATTGAATCAATTCCTCAAGCATTAGCTGAAACGGATTTTGTTTGTGCATCAGTCAACATCGGTTCGACTCGTTCAGGCATTAATATGGATGCAGTCAAATTAATGGGGGAAACCATTAAGAGAACTGCCGGTGCTTCGGAGATGGGCTGTGCCAAATTAGTTGTCTTTGCGAATGCTGTTGAGGACAATCCATTTATGGCCGGGGCGTTTCATGGTGTGGGTGAAGCGGATTGTGTCATCAATGTTGGAGTAAGTGGACCAGGAGTAGTGAAGCGTGCGTTAGAAAAAGTCAAAGGAGAATCTTTTGATGTTGTTGCTGAAACTGTGAAAAAAACGGCATTCAAAATTACAAGAATGGGTCAGTTAGTAGGCCGTGTTGCTTCTGAACGTTTAGGGGTTCCATTTGGAATTGTGGATTTATCCTTAGCACCGACACCCGCAGTTGGTGACAGTGTGGCATTAATTCTGGAAGAAATGGGATTGGAATCGGTTGGAACACACGGAACAACGGCCGCTTTGGCTTTATTAAATGATGCGGTGAAAAAAGGTGGCGTGATGGCATGCAATCACGTTGGCGGCTTGTCAGGCGCATTTATTCCCGTCTCAGAAGATGCTGGAATGATCAAAGCCGTTGAAAATGGCTTACTTAATCTTGAAAAACTAGAAGCGATGACAGCCATTTGTTCAGTCGGACTCGATATGATTGCAATACCTGGGGATACACCGGCTGAGTCAATTGCGGGGATGATTGCGGATGAAGCCGCAATTGGTGTCATCAATCATAAAACAACCGCAGTTCGTATTATTCCTGCAAAAAATGCACAGGTGGGTGATATGGTTGAATTTGGCGGTTTGCTTGGTACAGCACCGGTTATGAAGACCAATCCTGCAAAATCAACGGATTTTATTCAACGTGGCGGACGTATTCCCGCACCGATTCATTCATTTAAGAACTAGGAGTATGGAAGAATGTTTAACCACTATATATGGGATTTCGATGGAACGCTCTATGACACATATCCGGTGATTTTAGATAGTTTTATCAAAGCATTAGCGCAATTTGGTGTAGAGGCGAATGATCGATCCGTCTATCAGACGCTAAAGGCGTATTCTTCAAAAGAGTTGGCCCATGATTTTCAATTACCATTTGATCAATTGACTCGCGTCTATAAGAGCATCGAATCAAGTGATATGCGCGTTCCGAGACCTTATGACGGAGCCAAAGAAATTGTGGAGTGGGTTATCCAAAATGGAGGCACCAATTATATTTTAACGCATCGTGACACGACAAGTACGAGACAGCTACTAAAAGAAGACCGCTTGCTGAATAATTTTGAAGAGATTATTGGATCAGAAAGCCCTTTTCCTAGGAAGCCAGCACCAGATGCGATTCAGTATCTCCTTGAAAAGTATCAAATGAATCCAAATGAAACGGTTATGATAGGTGATCGCAACATGGATATTTTAGCTGGCAAAACAGCGGGTATTCAGACAATTTTTTTTGATGAAGATCAAATTTTGCAAAATGTACCCGCTACATTTCGCGTAAGTCACTTGCTGGACATTCGCCAAATTGGCTAAGCTTTTGAAGAGAAGAACTGTTAAAAAAACAGTTCTTCTCTTTTTTTGCGTAGTTAATTGTAGGTGGTGATGGGATGGAAAAAATAAATGGAAAATTAAGAAAAATTCTGTTAATTGGAGGCATCGTTGGTTTTGCTGGAATTCTTTTTTTATTTGCGTGGCTGTTTTTCTTCGATAAAGACGAGGAAGATGGGTGGCAAAACTTACCAGGCACCGCAGAGTCTACGGCAATTGCAACTTCAAATTCAAGTCAACAACAAACAATTTTTGTGGATATTAAAGGCGCAATCCAAAAACCGGGGGTATATGAGCTATCATCAACTGCGCGGTTGCAAGAATTGGTACAAGTTGCGGGCGGTTTAACAGCAGACGCTGAAGATCGCCAAGTCAACTTGGCCGTTGTGCTGACTGATCAGCAACTAATTTATATTCCTCATAAAGGGGAGATGCCCGAGCAAGCAATCCAATCAGCACCTACCACGACGGAAGCGAACAAGGTAAACATTAATACCGCATCTTTAGCGGAGTTGCAGACTCTAAATGGCATTGGCGAAAAGAAAGCACAGGCAATTATTGATTATCGAACAAAAAATGGCACATTTCAATCAGTCGATCAATTGACCGAGGTGGACGGTTTTGGGGAAAAGACGGTTGAAAAATTGCGTGACTCGATTACAATATAAGAAAAACGATTGGAGAATAGCATGACAAATGAACGAATTCCTTGGGATCAGTATTTTATGGCTCAAGCGGTATTATTGTCACTTAGAAGTACTTGTACGAGATTAGAGGTTGGGGCAACGCTAGTGAAAGAAAAACGGATTATTGCTGGAGGGTACAATGGCTCAGTTAGTGGAGATACCCACTGTATTGATGAAGGATGTTACATAGTAGATGGCCATTGTATACGAACCATTCACGCGGAGATGAATGCCTTACTCCAATGTGCAAAACTCGGTATTTCGACCAACGAATCCGAGATTTATGTCACACATTTTCCTTGCCTGCAGTGCACCAAATCGCTTCTTCAAGCTGGGGTAAAGAAAATTCATTATTTGCATAATTATCACAATAACCAATATGCGTTAGAACTTATTCAGCATGTGGGAGCGGAAGTCCACCAAGTCTTTTTAGATCCGCGCTATTTTGAAAAATTATCTTTTGGAGCGCTCGAGAATAAAACGCGTCCTTCTAAAGAGTCGTAATCAATATTTGCTGCCTGTTATTGCCAGTGTATGTCTTTTCTATGGATGGCGAAGCAAACTCATCTTGCTAGTCATCCTCTCTATTTTTTATTTAGTTAATTTTTGCTATCGGAAACAATTTTTTCTTATCGGATTATTTTTGTTTTTTAGTACGGTTTTTGTTGTTCGCGAATTGGTACTCGACCCAACACCCGTTCAGGTAGAGCAAGCACAAACTATGATGATCAACGTTGCAGCAGATACCATTGTGGTAAATGGTGATTTAGTAAAATTTGATGGTTGGTATGACGACCAATCAATCAAATGTACCTATCAGCTTGCTAGTTTGACTGAAAAAGATAGTTGGTCTCCTCGAATGAATTGGCATCGCCAACTGAGAGTCAGGGGAGAATTTGTTTCCATTTCGAAGAAAACGAACCAATATGCATTTGACTATCAAGCCTATCTATTTGCTAATCGTTATCTTGGACAATTTCAAATAGATGAAATTGAGCAGACACGCCCTTTGCCGTTCGATTTCCGCGCGTTTGCTCACGGTTTACGGAGTTGGGCCGTCGCTCGAGTTGAACAAAGAATTGACCCGAAAATCGGTTATTTGATTAACGGGTTACTATTTGGGTTTCGTCAAGTAGCATTTTATGACGAACTTTCACCGTTTACACAGAATGGCCTGTTGCATTTGTTTAGTATTTCAGGAATGCATGTCTATTTTTTCTTAGGTTGGGTTGATTGGTTTTTTCGTAGGATTGGGGCCAGCTTTCAATACCAAATTGTTCCATTTTTCCTTTGCGCATTTATTCTGACTTGTTTTTTTGGCATCTCGAGTAGCATTTTACGCGCTATTTTTATGTACTTGCTCTATTGGATAGGCAAAGAGAGCTCAATTCATCTGAGTAGTATGGATCGGTACGCGCTGGTGTTGGCGGTATGTATAGTGATTGAGCCACGAACTTTACTCCAACTTTCTAGCCAACTTTCCTTTGCTTTTTCATTTTTCTTACTTTTCATGCAGCAACAACCAGAAAAAAATTGGCAGAAATTTCTCTATGCCCAAATGATTCCGCTTCTTAGTGCGCCATTACTGATGTATCTTTTTTTTGAGTGGCCTTTATTAAGTGGGGGATTCACGTTCATTTTCATGCCTATTTTTGACTTAGTGATGTTGCCACTTGCAACATTTCTCTTTCTTTTTTGTCCTTTTTCTCATATTGCTTCGATATTAGAGTATCTCTTAATCATGATTATGAAAATTAGTCGCTTTCTCTTAACCAACTTTCCCAAAATGGTTCTGCCAAGTGGACAACCACCATTGTTGCTTGTGCTCTGTTGCACAATACTTGCGATTTGGTGTTTAGGGAAAAAAAACTATCTGATCTTCGTCGTTAGTTGCCTATTGCTTCCGCTTATCCCAAGAATGGTGTCACCATCTGAAAAAGTTACATTTATTGACATTGGTCAAGGAGATTGCATTGTTTTGCAGACAAAGTGGAATCACGAGGTTTATGTCATTGATACCGGTGGAAAAGTTTCTTTTAAAAAAGAACCTTGGCAACAACGAAAAACAGAAGCAAACATCATGTATTCTTTGGTTCCATATCTTAAAGGGGAAGGAATTCATCGAATTAATGGGTTATTCCTAACGCATGGGGATACCGATCATCTAGGGGATGCAGGCGCACTCATTCAAACAATCAAAATAGCTACCATCTATCTGGGGAAAGGAAGCCTGAATAATCAAAATGTACAAAAATTATATCGAACATTTGGGCGACAAGTACCTTTTCGAGAAGTAACCCCTGGAACTGCAATTGGGAACAAGAAAAAAATGGTGGTTTTGTCTCCTAAAAGCGGCAAAGGTGAGAATAATGATTCATTGGTTTTGTATACTTTATTTGCAAGTAAGTATTTTTTATTTACTGGTGATCTGGAACAATCGGGGGAAGAAAAATTACTCGAAATGTATGGTCATTTTCCTGTAGATGTATTAAAGGTTGGCCATCATGGTAGTAAAACATCTACGAGTCCTCGATTTATCGAAGCACTCAAACCAAAAGAAGGTATTATTTCCTGTGGTAGGAAGAATCGTTATAAACACCCCCACCAAGAAACATTGGATACATTGGAAAATTATGGCGTGAAGGTCTTACGAACCGATTTGCAGGGGATGATTCAGTATCGCAAAGGGTGGCAATCGGAGCGGATAATCTATTTGAAAAAATAGCTTTTCATAAGTATGCATGTTAGGATAGTAGGGGAAAGTAGGTTGAGAAATGTCCATTCAACAAGAAATTAGAAAAATCACTTCAGATGAAACCTTGCAACCTGTTTATTGCATTCAAGGTAGCGAAACCTATCTTCAGAATCAAATCAAGCAGGCTTTTTACAATCGATTAGGGGTTACCGAAAATGATTTAAACTTTTCGCAATTTGATTTAGAGCAAGAAACGATTGATCAACTGATTGATGAGGCAGAAACATTGCCTTTTTTTGGCGATCAGCGTCTTTTGTTTGCAGTGCATCCTTACTTTTTGACAAGTGAAAAGAAAGTAAATGCACCTGAACATGATTTTGAACGATTGACTGCTTACTTGAAATCTCCTTTGCAATCGACAATTTTGGTTTTTATCGCTCCTTATGACAAATTTGATGAGCGAAAAAAGCTAACCAAACTGTTAAAAAAGCAAGCGGTCATCCTTAATGCAAAACCCTTAGCTGAACCTGAGGTAAAACGGATGGTTCGAGACTATCTAAAAGAAATGGCTATCGAAATGGATCCTCAGGCATTAGAGCTATTTCTGAGAACGACGGAGATGGATTTAAGCAAATCAATGCATGAATTAGTCAAGTTAGTTGTTTTTGCAAACAAGTCAAAGCGAATATCTGTCGAGGCGGTTCAGCAACTTGTTCCAAAAACTCTTGAAAATAATGTTTTTGAGTTAACGGAGATGATTTTGAAAGGCAATGCAGAAGGAGCATTGGAAGGGTATCGCGACTTGTTATTACAAGGGGAGGAGACAATTAAAATCAATGCTATTTTAATTGGACAAATTCGGCTATATTTACAAGTTGCTATTTTAGTAGAGCAAGGAATGCAACAGGGGGCAATTGCGGAACAACTAAAAGCCCATCCTTATCGAGTCAAATTGGCGATTCAAGAAGCGCGAAACTACTCGAGGGGGGAACTAGAAGCTTTGTTTGATCAGCTAGTAGAAAATGATTTTAAAATGAAAACTGGAAAAATTCAGAAAGAGTACCTATTCGAGTTGTTTATTTTGCAAACTGCGAATCAATTGCTTGGCAAATAAAAAAAGAAGTTCATATGAACTTCTTTTTATTTAGCGATTTTTTTGCTTAGACGAGATTTGTCACGGGCAGCTTTGTTTTTATGGATTAATCCTTTTGTTTCAGCCATGTCAATCGTTTTTTCAGCTTCTTTGTATAACGCATCTACGTTATCAGCTCCAGCAACAACAGCTTCTTCAAATTTTTTGATAGCTGTACGCATAGCGCTCATTTGAGATGAATTTTTCGCATTAGCAGCTTCGCTTGTACGAACACGTTTGATTGCAGATTCAATGTTTGGCATTTTCTTCACCTCCAGAATAAAGTCTTATACGAATTTCGTATAAATCAACACTAATTATTATAACGAATCCTTTCAATGATTGCAATTAAAAGTTGTAAAGAATTTTTACTTAACAGATTTTGTTTAATTGGTTTAATTGCAATATCAAATGCATAAAAAAATCAAAAAAACTTTATAGACAGCGAATTGCTCAATAATCCAGTGTTACCAACGGTTTAACCCTTGTCTGGCAGTAAGATGCCTCTTACCATTTTTTTGGTGGATTGTTGGTGGTTCTGATTCAAAAGAATAGGTTGGTTGGGTCAAAAGAAGAAGCGAAGCGGCTCTTGACTCAGTCAATCTATTCTTTTATCCTACGGAACCAACGAACCACCTTAAGCGGTTTTTGGGGTAGCGTCAGGAAAATGCGGATTTACAACGATAAGGAATTTCCAATATAAAAAGCCTGATTTCCCATCACCTAAATTGAGAAATTCGGCTTTTTTTCGTTACTCCATAAACAGCATTCTATTACTGAATATGTAATTTACTTCGGGATAACAGGGACCCAGAGTTCGTGTCTTGGTTTATGCTTCGGACCGTAATAACATTCTATACACGGTAAATTTGCAAGTTCATACTCGGAGGTAGGGACCCACTCGGAATATAAACGTTTCCATGAATCCACTATGTTCGGAAAAACTGCCCATGTACTTGCGGGAATAATAAGCGTCTCCATATTTTCTGGGGATTCCCCATCGTATCTTACGCCCATAAAATAGGAAAATTGTTCATCTGTTATGGCGGCTTCTTTTCCGCAAACCCCCAGAAGGCTTTCAAGCGTGCATTTTGGATTTTCCCATGACATATCTACTAGTTCTTGTATAAATCCATCTTTTTTCGCAGTGTTCCAAAGCGTAGGGATTGTTTTAAATGCTCTGCTTGTTTTTACTGGCTTACTTTTTCCAACAATTCTTAATTCAAAATCAAGGTTTTCAATTCTGTACTCCATTTCGGTATCTCCTTTAATAGAAATTTGAAAGGAAATTCTGGGAAAGGCTTTTAACTGTACCCCTCTATTACGAGCATTGGAAGGGGTTACTCCATGCATTTTTTGAAAAGCACGTGAGAAAGTATCAGAAGAAGCATAACCATATTTAATTGCCACATCAATGATCCGGATATCACTTTTTTGAATTTCAAATGCTGCGAGTGTTAACCGTCTACGTCTAATATATTCTGATAGCGATATACCTGAGATTGAAGAGAACATTCTTGAAAAATGAAACTCTGAACAATTAGCTGCTTTTGCAATCTCTTTGTAGTCTATTTCTTCATTCAAGCTATTTTCAATGTAGTTTAACGCATTGTTCATTCTTTCTAGCCAATCCATAAATTTACTTCCTTTCAATATTTACTTTAAAACAAACTAGATAATAGTTGTCGACATTTCATGCCTAAAAATGTTGGTATCAAAAAAATAAACCTTTTGATAGAATCAGGACAAACTATTTGTTTCCTTCCGATAGCCTTCTATATAATGAAGCCCTAGACACATTAGTAATTTCGCAAATTTGATTTACAGTCATACCGCCTTCTTTATATAGTTTTACTGCATAATTCATTCCTGCGTGATTTTTATGATATTTCTTTAAACGACCCTTAAACTTCCCTTCTTTCCTAGCCAGCTCAATCCCTTCTCGTTGACGCATACGGATAAGATCTCGTTCTAATTGGTTCACACCAGCCATTACTGTAATTAAGAATTGGCTGTATGGATTATCCTCTGATAAATCTAGCCATGTATCCTTGAGTGATTTTAAGCTTGCCTTTTTCCTGCGTATTAAATCAATCAATTCAAATAAGTTCTGCGTACTCCGAGTGATCCGAGTTAAGTCTGTAACATAAATAATGTCGCCTTCCTGTAAATCCTCTAACATTTTTTGAAGTTGCTCGCGATCCTTTGTTGCCCCAGAAACTTTTTCTTCAAAAATAGTATCCATACCGATTTCGTTTAATTGCTGAAATTGTCTTGAAGGATTTTGGCTAGTCAAACTGATACGTATATAACCGATTTTTCGCAAAATATCACCTCGTTTTTGAGACAAGTCTTATGAGACACTCTTAACTATGATTTTATCAGTCTACTACACTCGTATCAATAGAGTACACTCTATTGGTATATAATTGTACTAATAAACTGAATAATTGCAGAGATAGGATGATACAATATTAAAATTGCAAGGGGAAGAGAATTACTTACGCCAGATCAAAGATTAGCTTTAATGCAAATTCCTGAAGATGAGTGGGTGCTAGGAATCTACTACACCTTTTCCAAGCAAGATTTAGAAATTATAAATAAACGAAGAAAAGAAGAAAACCGGTTAGGGTTCACCGTTCAATTAGCTGTTCTTCGGTACCCCGGTTGGCCGTACACTCATATCAAAAGCATTCCTGATTCGGTCATACATTATATAACAAAACAAATCGGTGCCAGTCCATCTTCACTTAGTCTTTATCCTCAAAGAGAAAATACACTTTGGGATCATTTAAAAGAAATTCGAAGTGAATACGATTTTGTAACTTTTACCCTAAAAGAATACCGAATGACATTTAAGTATCTTCATCAATTAGCTTTGGAAAATGGTGATGCCGTTCATCTTCTACATGAATGTAACGACTTTCTAAGAAAAAACAAAATCATACTGCCTGCTTTCACTACACTTGAAAGTGTGGGAGGCAAGAGTAATGGCTGAAAAGAAGCTATTTAATATGGTGAATCAATCTCTTACAAATGAGCAAAAGGAAAAACTTGAAGAGAGCATTACATCGCAGCATCCATCAGAATCCAATAAAACAATATTGGGTTGGTTAAAGGAACCACCTGGCCACCCTTCACCCGAAACATTTCTAAAAGTAATAGAACGACTCGAATACATACGAGGAATGGAATTAGAAACGGTACAAATTAGTCATTTACATCGCAATCGCTTGTTACAGCTATCTCGCTCAGGTTCAAGATATGAACCTTATGCATTCCGTGACTTTCAAGAAAGCAAACGATATTCAATATTAACCATCTATTTATTATATCTTACTCAGGAGTTAACGGATAAAGCATTTGAAATTCATGACAGACAAATACTCAGTCTATTATCAAAAGGTCATAAGGCACAGGAAGAAATCCAGAAACAAAACGGTAAAAAGCTAAATGAGAAGGTTATACACTCTACGAACATCGGACAGGCTTTTATCAAAGCAAAACAGGAAAAGTTAGACGTTTTTGAAGTTCTAGAATCGATTATTGAATGGAATTCTTTTGTTTCTTCGGTGGAAGAAGCTCAAGAGCTTGCACGTCCTGCTGATTATGATTATTTAGACTTATTACAAAAACGATTCTATTCACTTAGAAAATATATACCAACGTTATTAAGAGTATTGGAATTTCAATCTACAAGGCAAATGAGCCACTTTTACAAGCTGTAGAGATTATCCGAGGAATGAACGAATCTGGGAAGCGAAAAGTACCTGAAAACTCACCGGTGGATTTTATGCTTAATTGCAATATCAAATGCATAAAAAAATCAAAAAACCTTTATAGACAGCGAATTACTCAATAATCCAGTGTTACCAACGGTTTAACCCTTGTCTGGCAG